>JAQSXG010000035.1 GCA_029256785.1 Neobacillus sp. | reverse complement strand
TATTCGAAAAATATATCTCCATGTGGATTTTAGTTGTATTCATGAGCTGGTAATGCCAGGGGGACGGTTCTCCCGGTTTTTATCTCGCAGACTGAACCAACTGTGGATCGACGAACTTATATAACTTAGGAAGAGCCACCAGAACCGTCCCCCTGGCTGTTTTAAACAATCACGCCCGTTTGTGGAAGGTCTCTTTTGGTGATATTCTCACTATCGGCTATTGTGAAAGCTTAGGAAAGATCAAACAATTACAAAAATCTCATTTACTTATGGTACGGTTCACCGTAACGTATCTAAATGAGGTATTTAACAAAAGATAAAAAAGCAAAGTAGTAGATTTACTTACTAAATCTCCTTTTTATGGTCTTATTTATTCTTGCAAACCTAACTGTATTATTACTTCTTTCTCCTGTAATAAATATTGATTCACTTGTTTCTTTGCATTTTTTTGTATTCTATTTAAAATAGGCGTATATTTATTTATAATTTTCGTATTAGCTTAGAAAGGGAACTTAGGTATGATTAATAACAAAGATGTTATAGAGAGATTGGGTTCACTGGTTGGAAGGGAACTGACAAATGTTACTCTTCACGATGTGATTTTTTGTGAAGATAAACATAAGAAAATTCTAGTTCGATTTAACCTTGGTAAACAAACCTATATTCATTATAAGATTAATAAACAAAACTCAGATACATATGCTGACATTTTGATTTCAGGTAATCCGAATACTTTTCGAATTGGTGTAGAAGAGAAGGATGGAAGTATCATTGTGATTTCCGCACCGAGGGTCTCTTATCAATATTTATAGCTCCAAAATGCCGTTTTCCGTATCGGAGCGGATTTTTTCACTATAAATAAAACCCCTTCAGATCAATATCTAAAGGGGTAGAACCTGCATCCTTTTAATAAACTTCATAACAGTAACTTTATTTTAGAGCAATAATGCCGTTGCTCTTAGCAAAGTCAATGTTAGGGGTATCGTTGTTTGAGACTACACTATTTCTTTAAAAAAACAGTTGGTAAGTTTGTTGTTATTGGTTGGTACAACCTTTGTCAGTTAGTGATACAAAAAATGGCATAGCTGGTAAAAACATTGGCAGTAATCAATAATTTGGTATCTAGGCAAGTACAAACATTAAAATAATCATTCAAATGCTAACATTTTGCTAAAGCATTCAAATGAAAACCGATAAATTATGGTTAAAGATGTTACACCTCAAATTCTCCAAAACCTTGATATACCGCACTTTTTGCACACTAAGTTAAAGATATTACACACTCTCACCTTAGGAGCGGCATGATGTAATCTGCCCCTCAAATCCCCATTAACAATGGGGTTTTCTAAACCTTACGATATCCAAGGGGTAACAAAGGGTAAAAATTTTTTATAAGGGTGTAAATCAGAGGTTTTCCAATAGTTCTTTGAACTTTTGGGAAGCCTCTTTTTCATTTCTTTTCTAACATGTTGTGTTTTCAGCTTTATATCTTTAATCGTTCCATTATCAGTGGAACATTTACCCCTGCTTCAGAAGGCAAATATATCCCTGATTCGATTACCTCTAGTATACAGTAAATGGATAATTCCAAAGTTGTCATGAGCAACTTTTGGTTAGTGTTTATTTTTATTATACAATGATAGAAGAATACAATCAGAAAGTTTAAAAGGGTGGCTATTTACATGACTAAATTACCAATTATTATAGATACAGATCCAGGGATTGATGACGCAATGATGCTTACTTTAGCATTTGCTAATGATCACACACTGGATGTTCGATTAGTCACAACCTGTTCGGGTAATATTTCGCAAGACAAAACAAACTACAACGCCCGGTCATTCTTAAGTTATATAGGAGCAAGTGTAGAAATTGCACGTGGATTAGAACAGCCCATTTTCCGTGAACTAGAAGTGGCCAAAGATATCCACGGGGAAAGTGGTTTTGGGAATGTACGGTTTCCATCGCCAACGTTACCAGTAAGTAATCGTCCAGCAATTACAGCAATGCTGGAAACGATTATGAATAGCGATCATAAAATAACAATTGTAGCAACAGGGCCATTAACAAATGTAGCCGCACTGCTGCTTGCGCATCCTGAAGTAAAACCAAAAATCGAGCGTATATCATGGATGGGCGGTGCAGCAGTAGGTGGCAATATGTCCCCTTCGGCGGAATTCAATGCGTATGTGGATCCACACGCTGTAGAGATCGTTTTCCGTTCGGGCGTTCCAATTGTGATGAGTGGTTTAGATGTAACGCATAAAGCATTTGTAACACTTAATGAAGCAAAAAGCATTTTAAATATTGGTACTGAATTTGCGGAGAAAGCCTATCATCTTGTGACCTATTATTTGGATGTCATTAAGAAAACACCTTTCCATAAAGAAAATTATGATCAAGTGCTGCATTTCCACGATTTATGTGCCGTCATGTATTTATTGAAACCAGAATTATTTAAAGGTGAAGACTGCTATGTTGAAGTAGCACTAGAAGGTATAACAGCTGGTGCAACAGTTGTTGACTACACGAATCGTACAGATAAAGCACCAAACGTTCACGTTCTTCACTCAGTTAATCGCGAAGAATTCGTTGCAGAATTTGTGAAGGCAGTAGAGATTATTTCAGACAGGCTTAGGTAGGTTAGTGCGGACGGGTATGGGAACTTATGGGAGGCTTTTTTTTTCGTGAAGGCATCCTCTAAGCTGTTCACCTATTGGATCATGCATTATATTGACTATGGAAAATTTCAGGAGTTAGAAGAGAGGATTCTAGAAACTGAAGCTGATCCTAATGAGGAAAATGAACTTGGGGAAGATTCTGAGAAGATGAGGGAATCTGTTGTTAAATCTTCTGTTAAAAAGGAGATTCCCTATGCTGAAATTATCCACTATTTGAATGAGAAGACCGGAAAGAACTTTAAACAGGGTTCTATTAAAACAAAGGAACTGATTCATGCCAGATATGGAGAAGGTTTTACACTTGAAGATTTTTATAAGGTCATCAATTTAAAGTCAGCCGAATGGCTGCCAGACCCTTTTTGGAATAAGTTCCTGCGGCCAGAGACATTGTTTGACACCAAGTTTGAATCGTATCTCAATCAGCAGGAAGGGAAAAAGAGTATGACTGCGGAGGATTTTGACTTAGATGAATAAGAAAGAGATTTATACGCTGATGGTACATATCCAAGATTATTATGAAAAGTTTCAATTTGATCAGCGAAAGTTGGACGCCTGGCATCTGGTCCTGCAAAAACATTCCTTTGAAAGAGCGCATGAGAATCTATTAGAATTTGTAGCCCATTCCCCTCATCCTCCTAAGATTAGTGATTTGATCCAGATTCAATCGTGGGGGCGTGCTATCCCTGATGAGTTTGTATCGGATCTTACTTCAGGGGAAGATATAGGAATAGCTATGGTTGTTGGTAGACGATTTGAGAATTTTCTTTACAGTTCTGTTTGTAATAATTTATAATTTGAATGGAGAATTAAGATAATTTGAAAATTTCAGGAATGGAGGTGTAAGGAGATGCTTATTGGTTTACGTTGTATGGTTAATGGCTTAATAGAAGGTTGTTTCAACACATATGTTTTTATCTCTAACGGGAGCAGTGTGCCCTTTTTTAACTATACGACGATGGATCAAATGTAAGCTTTCCTTATCCCTTCGTTAAAGTTAAAGGCCGTGGGCAGGTGTCACTTGCTCACGGTTTTTTTGTCCTGATGTCAGAGAGAAATGAGGAAAAGAAATGAAAATGACTTTACAGGCTTATCAAAAGATGGATCGTAATATTTGGATTCGTTTTATCGGTGAATCGATTAATGGAATTGCGATGATGATGTTAATGCCTTTCTTTGCTTTATATATGAGTGATAAGGTGGATCATTTTTGGCAAGTTGGTGTGGTAATGGCGATGGGACCTCTTGCTGGGGTGCTTGGTTCCTTACTGGGTGGAAAGCTAGCGGATTCATATGGTAGGAAGCCGATTATGATTGTTTCAATGGTTGGAAATGGACTGGTGATGCTTGGTTTTATTTTTTTCGATGGTTTCTATCCATTCCTAGTGATATCGAGTTTTTTCGGCTTTTTTAATTCACTTTTCCATCCTGCAGCCTCAGCCATGGTCGCGGATGTGACGGATGAAGCAGGCAGGACGGAAGCATATGGTTTACTGCGAATGGGACACAATATTGGAGCAGCAATCGGTCCATTGCTTGGAGCTTCCATTGTGTTTTTATCGAAATCCGTTATTTTTATCATTGCTGCTTCATCTGTTTTTATCTATTCCATTTTTTTAGCGCTCCTGCTTGCAGAAACCTTACCGAAAAATGAACGTAAGAAGGAAATGAAGGCTAATAATGAAGAAGAGAAAATGCCATCTATTTTTGGGGTGCTCTTCAAAGATAAAATTTTATTTTTCTATATTCTTACCGGAATTGTGATTTCGATGGGATTTTCACAAACGGAAGGGATGCTGCCATTGCATTTTGATCAACAATTGCCGGCACTTTCCGATGCGCAAAATCCATATCCCTATTTAATGGCCTTTAACGGAGCACTGGTCGTGTTCTTCCAATTTGCAATTTCGAGATGGGCAAGTAAGCGCAAATTGGGTAGGGTCATGCTATATGGTTCGTTTTTATTTGGCTTCGGACTACTTGCAGTAGGATGGCTGCCAATCTTTTTTACAAAGCTTCAGTTTTCCTTTTGGAGTATCCTTATCATCCTTCTTGTTATCTATGGAATATACACATTAGGGGAAATGCTCTTATCCCCAGTCCAAATGACATTTGTAGCAAATATAGCACCTGAACATTTACGCGGTACGTATATGGGGGCAGCAAGTCTTCAGTGGATTGTTGGCAGTGCAGTAGGTCCCATTTTTGCCGGCTTTTTGCTTGATGAAAATCTCGGTCAGCTCCTATTTACGGTACTAGGATTAGGCTGCTTCGTCGCTGGTATCGTTTATCTTTCACTTGATAAATGGGTATCCGAAGCGAAGGAAAAGAATCAGACTCTTACTGTTAAAAAAGAAGTTACAGAGACAATCTAACAGTTAATCGTTGTTCTAAATCATTAACAAGCTCTCACCTTATGGGTGGCGTGGTGGGCAATCATATGGTTTAGCAAATAAGCGGAGAAATTCCTCTTAAATAGAGAATGGCACTGAAAAAAGCTCAAATAAGCGGAGAAATTCCGACTATTGTCACGAAAAGTGTGGAAATAGGTGATTTTCCTTAACTTAACCGGAAAACCTCCGCTTATTTACCCCAAACCGAGCTCATTTCTGCAAACTAACCGGAAATTATCCGTTTATTCTCCTATTTGACTAAGTGTATGTCTAAGATAGAATGGAAAGCATGATTGAGTAAAAAAATGGTCAGGTAGCAACAAATGTCCAAAGGAAGTGAACCTATGTCAAAAATAATTATTATAGAAGACACGGAAACCATAAGAGAGGAACTTAAGACCTTCCTGAATAGATATGGTTATGAGGTTGTTGCTCCAACAAACTTTGAAAATATTATTAATGATAGTCTAAGGGAAAAGGCTGATTTAATACTTTTGGACATAAACCTACCTGTAACGGATGGATACTATATATGCAGAGAAATAAGAAAAACCTCTGATGTGCCGATAATAGTCGTTACGAGCAGGGATAACGAGATGGATGAACTGATGAGTATGAATTTAGGGGCGGATGATTTTATTACAAAACCTTACAATACTCAAATTCTATTGGCGAGAATCGAATCGATCTTAAGAAGAGTTCATGGATCCAATACTCGAGATACCATTTCTTATAATGATCTAGAGCTTAATTTAACCAATGGTTCTGTTACCTATAAAGACAATACAGCAGAGTTAACGAAAAATGAACTCAAAATTCTTTCCTGCCTGATAAAAAATAAAGGGAAAATCGTTTCAAGGGAAGATTTAATGGACTTTATGTGGAACTCGGATATTTTTGTGGATGATAATAACTTATCGGTTAATGTGACAAGATTAAGAAAAAAGCTTGAAGGAGTCGGGATGAAGGAGAATATAGAAACAAGACGTGGATTAGGTTATATACTACCATGAGTTTAAAAAATTATTTAAAAGATAGAACATTATTCCTGCTGCTGAATTTAATAGTATTCATCATACTATGCGGCATTCTGTTACTCATCAACAGTAACCGTACGATCATTTTATTGATTTTCTGTATATGGTTTTTTCCCATCCTTTCTTATATAGTTGTCGAATTTATTAAACAGAAAAATTTATATACCGAGTTAAACAGCATAATGGAAAGTTTGGATAAAAAGTATCTGCTTTCTGAAATTATGAAGGAACCTGAATATATAGAAGGTAAGCTTTTATATGATGTGTTGAGACAGGCAAATAAGGATATGCATGAGCACGTAAAGAAGTATCGGGATATGCAAAGTGACTATAGAGAGTATATAGAGACGTGGGTACATGAGATTAAGACCCCAATTGCATCCACTCGATTAATGATAGAAAATAATCAAAATGAAACTACTAGAAACATTAGCTATGAAATGAAGAAAATTGAGGAATACATTGAACAAGTCCTTTATTATTCTAGAAGTAATGATGTTAGTAAGGATTATATGATTAAAGAGGTCTCATTATCTGCCCTTGTGAGAAGTGTTATAAAGAGAAATTCGAGAGACTTTATTAGCAAAGGTATTACGATCGACATTGAAGCGGTAGAAGGTACGGTATACAGTGATGCGAAATGGCTAGAGTTTATAGTGAATCAACTGATTGGAAATGCTACTAAATACAGCAGAGAATGTGATGGAAGGGTCACCATCAGTACGGTTAGAAATGAAAACAATATCGTACTTACCATAGAGGATAATGGCATCGGGATCATAGATAAGGACGTAGGTAGAGTTTTTGAAAAAGGATTTACAGGTGAAAATGGACGGAAATTTGGAAGGTCTACCGGTATAGGACTTTACTTGTGTAAAAAACTTGCTGAACAGCTGGGTTTAGGACTTTCCTTAACTTCGAAAATTGGAGAAGGAACAAAGGTTAGTATAAGCTTTCCAATTGGAAGCGTTAATTTAATACGTTGAGTAATGGATTTATGACTATTGTGCCTTCAATAGTCATAAATCCATTTTTTTATTTCTAATCTTGCAAAAATGTAATGTTAATAAAATCTAAACAAATATGTCACTCTGATGACTACTGATAAGATTCATATAAGGAAATAAATTATAGGAGGAAGTAGAAATGAAAAAAGTAGTCATCACCATACTAGTAGTCATTCTTTTATCAGTGGGAATTTTCGGTGCATATGAATACATTACTGAGCCAAAAATTGTAGACGGTGTTATGTCAAAAAATATTGACGCCAAGGGAAAACCTGGAGAGACAACAACAGTATTCTCACCAGATGATACGATTTATTTTAGCGCAGAGGCTAACAGATTTTGGATTAACAAAGCAGAGGTCGTATGGTATAAAGGAGAAATTGAGACAGCTAACAGGTTATTTGTTGAGAAAGAAGTAGATGTGAACAAAGAAGGATACTTTACGGCTAAACTGTCTAAACCAGGATTGGAAGAAGGCCATTATAGTGTCACTATCTATGTAGATGGTAAGAAAATTCGAGAAACAGACGCCGAATTTACTATTAAAAAATAGGCTGTATATAAAACCCTAAAATTATGGAGGAAAACCATGCACAATATATTAAGCGTTGAAAAGATTGAAAAATACTATGGTAATAAAGGCAATATTACAAAAGCAATTGACAATATTAGCTTTACGGTAAATCAGGGTGAGTTTTTAGGAATAATGGGCCCGTCCGGTAGCGGCAAGACGACTCTCTTGAACTGTATTTCCACTATTGATCATGTAACAACTGGAAAAATTATTATCAATAACAAAGATATTACCGCTCTTAAGGCAAAAGCCTTGGAGGAATTTAGACGGGATGAATTGGGTTTTATATTTCAAGATTTTAACCTTCTTGATACACTGACGGCTTACGAAAATATAGCATTAGCCTTAACGATACAAAATAGAGGAATAAAGGAAATAGATAACCTGATTAAAGAAGTGGCAAAAAAACTTGATATAACCGAAATACTTAGCAAGTATCCATTTCAAATGTCAGGGGGACAAAGGCAAAGAGTAGCAAGTGCAAGAGCCATCGTTACTGAACCCTCGCTTATTTTAGCCGATGAGCCTACTGGTGCCTTAGATTCAAAATCGTCCAGATTACTTTTGGATTCATTTGAAAAGCTAAATAAGGAGTATCATTCGACGATATTAATGGTTACCCATGACTCCTTTACGGCAAGCTATGCAAATAGAATCTTGTTTATAAAAGATGGCCGGATTTTTAATGAACTAATACGTGGAAATGATACGAGAAAGGAATTCTTCAATAAAATCATTGAAGTGGTGACTTTACTTGGAGGCGATGTGGGCAATGTTCTCTAAAATAGCCATTAACAACGTAAAAAGAAGCTTTAGGGATTATTCAATCTACTTTTTAACATTGACCCTTGCAGTATGTTTATTTTACAGTTTCAATACGGTTGAATCCCAGAATTCAATATTAGAAATGAATAAAGATGCTGACTTTATGTTAACGCTAAATAAACTTATAGCTGGAACATCTGTATTTGTATCTTTTGTTCTCGGTGGGCTTATTATTTATGCAAATAAAATCTTAATTAAAAAGCGAAAAAAAGAATTAGGTATCTACATGACATTAGGAATGTCAAAAGGCAAAATTTCGAAAATCTTAATAGTTGAAACTCTTTTAATTGGTGTGCTGTCCCTTGTGGTAGGTATTGTACTAGGGATAATCGTATCACAGGGTCTATCGGTCCTGGTGGCAAACATCATGTCGGTTAATCTGAACAAATATACGTTTATTATTTCACTAAGTGCAGTGGTTAAATCGGTTGTATACTTTGGAATAATCTATCTTCTAGTAATGATCTTCAACCAGTTTACTATCTCGAAGTACAAATTGATCGACATGCTAAATGCATCCAAGAAAAATGAAGAAGTGAAACTGAAAAATACCTTTGTTTCAGTGCTTATATTTATTTTAGCTGTGGGATTATTAGGAACTGCTTACACTAGAATATTAGAAACTGGCATACGTGCGGAAGATGCTGAATTGCTCATCACTGTACTGATGGGGGTCATTGGAACACTGTTATTCTTTTTTAGTCTCTCTAGCTTCTTTATCCATGTTGTGCAAAAGATCAATAGGATCTATCTAAAGGATATAAATATATTTATAGTAAGACAGATAAACAACAAGATCAATACGAACTTTCTATCGATGACACTCATATGCCTTATGCTTTTTTTAACGATTACACTTTTATTTACTGCGTTTGATTTAAAAGGAACGATTGATAGAAGTTCAGAAGGGAATAATGCTTTTGATGCTTCAGCGTTTCTCATTGTTGATAATGAAAACGAAGACCCAAAGGTAAATGATGTAGAAGAATATTTAAATGAAATAAACTTTACATTCGAAACGTATGAAAAACATTCCTTTTATAGTGAATACAAACTTAATCTTACGATAGAGAACTTGTTATCAAAGTATTTAAGCAGTCAGGAGCAAATCGATTTAGTGCAAAATTATTTGGGTGGAGCTATATCCGCGATTAAAATATCGGATTATAATGCGATCATCAAACTTAAGGGAGAAAAGGCTATTGATTTAAAGGAGAATGAAGTCTTAGTTGTATCAAACTACAGTCGGGAGAATCATGCTCTGCCTCAATATATGGAAAATGAAGATACCATTACTATAGAAGACAAAGCATATACCATCAAAAATGAATCTCCTATAGAGGAGAATATAAAGTCCACAGGAGGCGGCGAATTCTTTTATCTCATTATTCCTGATAACTTTAATGGTGGCCTTCAATTAGAGTACACGAGTTTTAATGTGATCTATGATGAGAACTATTTTGAGAAATCGGAAGAGAAATTTTCAAAAATATTTACTGAGTTTTTGGCGGACAAATATAAAGACATCTCCCCATCTTTAGTTATTGGAAAAACAAAGGAGCAAATAAGAGATAGGGAAAATGGTTCAGTATTTCTCGTTGTATTTCTTGGTCTATTTTTAGGTCTCATATTTATCATAACTAGCGCGGCAGTTATGGCATTGCAACAATTGTCTGATGCAAGTGATAGCTTGGAACGATATAAGTCTTTAAGGAAAATTGGTGTTTCTGAAAAGTTAATAAACAATGCAATATTGAAACAAAGTTTAATCTATTTCTTGGTACCCTTAGGCTTGGCTATTATTCATTCAATCGTTGGAATAATCGCAGTTAGTGAAATCTTTACATTTCACTACCAAAGTATAATCGTAAGTTCTTTATTTCTTGTAATCATATATGGTGCCTATTTTTATGCAACGTATGTTGGTGTTAAGAATATCGTTAAAAATAGCAATTAGTGAATACTCATCACTAACCCTTTAAAAATTATTGACACCAATATTGGCAAAATCAAAGTATAATCCAGCATGTTTTCTCAAACAATATGGAAAAAAAGGTGGTTATTGTATTGTTTGACTTACCATTTATTTTGTCTGGTTTGGTTTTGTTAATATTGTTAGGGGGATTATTATATACTTTAAAAGTTGGAAGACTGGTAAGTGTAAGGCAAAGCGAGTATGATACGGAAATCAATGAAAAGACTCAAAGGCATCCATATTTGCTAAATCCAGTATTTCTTGCATATATTATTGGAATCGGACTTGTCATTGTATATATTATTTATCACTCTACTACTAGATGATAAAATAAATACGGCACTACTGTATGTGTAAATGAGGCTTTTCATTAGTTGACCAAACTTATGAGAAGCTTCTTTTTATTATTATTTACATTATAAAGTTTCTCACATAAAAGGCAGTATCAATGGTAATAAATGTAAGAATATCGTTAAGAAAGTATTGTGAAATAAGGAACGAACTTATTTACAATAACTTATTTAGTAATAGAATTACTTTGTAAGCACTAAAAAAGCGTATGCTCAATATTTCACAATCTAGATATTTACTATAGGAGGCGATGGAAGAAAGAGTATTGGAAAATAAGAATTCTACCAATATAAATATTTAATAAAAAATAGGAGGGTTATGACATGACACAAACTCCAGTTTTGGATTATGAACCAACAAAAATAGAAGCTTATGATTTCCGCAGAGCAATGGAAGAGGCTTCCCGCTGTTTACTCTGTGAGGATGCACCATGCAGCATGGGGTGCCCGGCAAATACAGACCCAGGAAAGTTCATACGCAGTATTCGGTTTAAAAATGTTAATGGCGCGGCAGAAACCATCCGTGAAAACAATATTCTTGGTGCTAGCTGTGCTCTAATTTGCCCACAGGAAAAGCTTTGTGAACTGGAATGTAGCCGTTCTGGAATTGATCGTCCCATCCAGATTGGAAAGCTCCAACAGTTTGCGATGGAACATGAAAGAGCATTAAATAAAACCTATTTAACTAAAAATGATAAATATACCGGGAAACGTGTTGCATGCATTGGTTCAGGACCTGCCAGCCTTGCCTGTGCAGCAGATTTAGCCAAAGAAGGGGTCGATGTGACTATTTTTGAAGAAAATCAAAAAGTAGGCGGTATGCTTCGTTATGCTATTCCACCCTTCCGACTACCTGATTATGTACTTGATCAGGACATCAGTCAGCTAGAAAAACTGGGTGTCAAATTTGAACTGAATCATTCAGTTACCTTTGCTGAATTGGAGTATATGAAGCAGGAATATGATCATATCTTTGTTGGTGCAGGAACATGGCAGTCGAAGAAGTTGGCTATTCCGGGAGCTGACCTTCAAGGTATTGTATTAGCCCTTGATTTCTTAACTGAAGCGAAAGAAAACCATAGTGAAATGGCACCTCTTGGTGATGTTGTAATTATTGGTGGCGGAGATGTTGGAATGGACTGCGCCACGACGAGTAAACTTCTTGGTGCGACTAGCATCTATAATGTTTTTCTCGAGTCCCTAGAGGGAGCGCCTGCTGTTCAAAAAGAAAAGGACTTTGTTTTTAGAATGGGAATTCCGTTAATTTCTGAATTTAAACCAGTCGAATTTATTGGTAGTGGAAAAGTAGAAAAGGTTAGATTTGAACATATGACGAATGAATCTACCATTCTATTAAAGGCAGATACAGTGATTTTGGCAGTTGGGCAAAAAGTGACCGAGGATACGGTTTCCTTGAAGGAAACTGAGCAAATCTTTACCGGCGGAGACATGGATAATGGCGGAAACACGGCTGTCCAGGCAATCAGTGAAGGTAGAGTCGCAGCTGCAAAAATTATGGAGTCTTTTAAATAAGAGGAGGTTGGAACATACCATGAAAAAAGATTTATCCATTGATTTCTTAGGCGTACGTTGTGAAAATCCGTTCTTCTTGTCATCTTCTCCTGTAGTCAATAACGCAGAGCAAATCTCTAAAGCACTCGATGCAGGATGGGGAGGTATTTTTTATAAAACTGTTGGAATGAAAGGGATGGATGAGTGCTCACCGAGATTTGATACGTTAACAAATGGTTCCCAACCGTGGAATGGTTTTAAAAATATGGAGCAAATTTCGGAAATGTCACTGGAACAGAATGTGGAAGAAATTAAAAAACTAAAAAAGAAATTTCCTAACAAAGTAATAGGTGTCAGTATTATGGGATCCACCGAAGAGGAGTGGATTACTATTACCAAGGCCGTAACAGAGGCTGGAGCGGATATGCTGGAACTGAACTTTTCCTGTCCACAGATGACAAGCCATGCGATGGGATCTGACGTTGGCCAAAATCCAGACCTTGTGCGCCAGTATACGAAGGCGGTGGTAGATCATACCCATCTTCCTGTAGTCGCCAAGATGACACCAAATATTACGAAGATGACTGTTCCAGCCATTGCTGCGGCTGAAGGCGGTGCTCATGGAATTTCTGCGATTAATACGATGAAGAGCATTACCAACATTGATTTGGATACTATTACAGGAAAACCGGTTGTCAACGGAAAATCTTCTATTTCGGGTTATTCTGGTAATGCGGTTAAGCCGATTGCGTTACGATTTATTACCGAGATGAATCAGTGTGAAGAGTTGCAATCCGTTCAGTTTAGCGGAATTGGCGGCATTGAAACTTGGCAGGATGCGTTGGAGTTTATTCTTCTCGGCTGCCGTAATGTTCAAGTCACCACCGCTGTTATGCAGTACGGTTATCGCATTGTCGAAGACATGATCAGTGGACTAAGTCACTTCATGGAGGAGCGAGGAATCGATACGCTAGATGAACTAGTCGGTATTGCTACAAAAAATATCATACCTGCCGAAGAGTTGGATCGCTCTTTCCAGATCATCCCTACTATTAATGAAAGTAAATGTGTAGGCTGTGGCAGATGCTATATCTCCTGTTTCGACGGCTCCCATCAGGCCATCGAATGGGATTATGAGAATAGAAAGCCAATCATCCTCGAAGACCATTGTGTTGGCTGCCATCTATGCCTTAATGTCTGTCCGGTTCAGGATTGTATCACACCGGGAGAAGTAGTCTTTAAAGAAGGTAGAAGTAATAATCGTAGAGGGGAAGAAGTGGTTAAACAATTGGCTTATGTCTAGGTGGTAAAGAGGGTGTTGCCTATTTGGCAACACCCTTTTGTTTATATCTTAAATTTATAAACTGATTGTTGAAGTTCTAAGGCCATGCCTGAAAGAGATGCTGCAGCAGCGGCAATTTCTCGCATGGATATCAGCTGTTCCTTGGTAGCGCTAGAAACTTCTTGGCTTTCATCAGCTGTTTTTCGCGCAATTTCTTCAATGCCTGTAACGCTGTCTACCACATGGTTAACTCCATAATGCATTTGATCAACTGAAGCAGAAACTTCCTGGATTTGTGAAGTAACTACATCAACAAATTCTTGGATCTTTTTAAATGAAACCCCAGCATTGTTAACAATGTTAATTCCTTTTTCAACCTCATTGGTTCCTTTATTCATTGCATCCATTGCAGCGTTCGTTTCAAGCTGTATGGAAGAGATTAATTTTCGAATCGTTTCAGTTGATTTTGAAGATTGTGCAGCAAGCTTTTTAACTTCATCCGCAACTACTGAAAATCCCTTTCCTTGCTCACCTGCTCGTGCTGCTTCAATTGCTGCATTTAATGCCAGTAGATTAGTTTGACCAGCAATATCGGAGATAACATCAACAATTTGGCTAATTTCTCGAGAACGTTCTCCTAGTGTATTAATGACACTTCCGATGTCTTTGACTTTATCATTAATGTTTGTCATCTGTTCAATTGAGTGTTCAATTGCTTCTTCTCCATCATTAACAATCTTTGTGGCTTCAATGGAGGTTTCAGAGACATTCCTTACATTTACCATAATTGATTGGATTCCATCTGACATCTCATGGACCACATTTGAACTTTTTTGTGCCATATCTGTTTGTCTGACTGTACCTGCTGCAACTTGCTGAATAGCGGTCGCTACTTGACCGGTTGCAATGTTATTTTCTTCTGAACTAGCATTTAATTGTTCAGAAGCAGCGGATAGTTGATCCGATTTTTCGCTGACCTGTTGAATCAAGTCTTTAAGAGATGAAATCATCGTATTAAAACTTATTCCTAACTGGCTAATTTCGTCATTGCTTTGTATTTCAACTTCCTGATTTAAATCACCATCACTTACTCTTTCTGTGATTAATAGGAGTTTTCTTAATGGCCGGATAATGGAACGAATGATGAAATAGGATGCAATCCCTCCCATAATGACGAAAATACTTATGATGATCATTGTAGAAAGTAAGATGGGTCTTGCAAGATCCTTTGATTCTTCGACATCCATTGTTCCAGCGATTTTCCAACCTGTTAGTTTATTTGTTGCAAATGTCAGTTGTTTTTCTTCGTCGTTAAAATTATATGTTTGCACGCCAACTTCCTTTTTTAGAAGTGATGGTGTAAAGACGCTACTTTTTTCTCCTGGTGTTCCTGTTGGATGTACTAAATAAAGTCCTTCGCTACTAACAATAAACGGATATCCCTTGTCACCAATTTTGATGCTGTCGGTTGATTGTTTAATAGCATCCAAACTTATGTCAATTGCTACTACTCCTGAGCCATCCTTTACTGTTTCGACGACCGTAACTAAGGTTTTACCAGAGGATGCTGAAACATACGGATCAGTAATGACTGTTTTCCCAGCGTTTTCTTTGGCTGTTGTATACCATGGTCGTTTTCTTGGATCATAACCAGGATCAAATTTCTTTTGGGGCGATTGAAGCATGTCTCCATTTTCAGAGCCAACATAGATGGATACAATCTCTGGGTGGAGGGCGTAGTATTCGGTAAAGGCTGCCATGGTTATTTCTTTTTGAGCTTCAGAATAGGAATTTTTATCAAGTTTATTTGCAAAATATGAAACATCATTTACCTTAGGATTAAGGTTATCATCTATTATTTGATTCAAAACATGAACACTTTCGCTTCCACTTGCTAATGTAGTAGATTTTATTTCTTCTGCTGCTTTAGAATAAGCCAGTAACCCAACAGTCATTGTTGGAATGAATAATAGTGCAAGAAAAGAGAGTATTAATTTCTTTTTAATCGACATGGTTATGTGTTTCTTTCGGTTTAATTTCTTTAATGGGTTCACTTAGTTATTCCTGCCTCTCGTTGTCTTCCATTTTATGTAATATTGAAGTATCC
>JAQSXG010000566.1 GCA_029256785.1 Neobacillus sp. | reverse complement strand
AAGTATCATGGTAATCTTAGCCGGTATCGGTTTAAGTATAGCGGGAAGCGTCTATCAAACGTTATTTAAGAATTCTCTTGCTTCCCCGGATATCATCGGAATCACTTCCGGAGCCAGTGTAGGTGCTGCCTTTAGCATCGTATTTGTATCCGGAACTGTGTTGTCCGTAGCGTTTGGAGCCTTTATGGGTGGAATCATTGCACTTACCTTTGTCATAGGATTGGTAAAATTATCAAAGGCAGACAACGTACTCAACTATGTAATGTCAGGAATTATTATTAATGCACTTTGTAATGGAATTCTAATGGCCTTCAAATATTTTTCGGATCCTGAAAATGAACTGGGTGCCATCGAATATTGGACCATGGGCAGCTTTGGAGGCATTACTTCTGAAAAGTTAAAAATAATACTTCCGTTTTTTGTGATTGGTCTTGTTGGTATCTATTTAATGCGCTGGAAAATATTTGTTCTTTCTGCCAGCGATGAGGAAGCGCGATCACTTGGTGTATCGGTAGAACACAGCAGATACTTGATTTTATTATTTTCAACACTTGTGGTTGCAAGCATTGTATGCGTTACTGGATTAATTAGTTTTATTGGACTAATACCACCGCATATTGCAAGGTCAATCCGAAAAAGAAATGATTTTAAAACGGTGACTTTCAGTGGATTAATTGGTGCAATTTTAATCGCAATATCCGATTGTATCGCAAGAACGATACTTCCCTCTGAATTACCGATTAGTATCATTACATCCTTTATAGGAGCTCCCTATTTAGCTTGGTTGGTTTGTAAAAGTAGGAAAGTGTGAAAACCAAAATTGATTCGAGGATTTGTAGCAGAACGGAGATCAGATTCATATGATAATTAATCGTATTTCGGGCGGATACCCTGGCGAGTTTGTTATGACCGATATAAGCTTTACCATGGATGAAGGAAAAATATATGCTCTCCTTGGCCTTAACGGTGCCGGTAAGACAACCATAATTAAGACAATATGTGGATTGTTAAAAGCAACGTCAGGAAATGTTTTTATAGACGATAAAGACATCCTCACTCTAAAAGAAAAAGAAAGAGCCCAGTTGATCAGCTATGTTCCACAACGAAGTAATCTAGTCTATTATACAACTGTAATTGATGTTGTCCTAATGGGTGTTACGCCGTATTTAAATACGTTTCAAACCCCAAATCAGGAACATACGAATCAAGCCATGAAATGCCTGGAAAAGCTAGGGATTGAAGATCTTGCCGAAACAAACTATTTGAATTTAAGTGAAGGTCAAAAGCAGCTAGTATTAATCGCAAGAGCCTTGATACAGAATGGGAAATATTTGTTGTTGGATGAACCCGAAAGTAGTTTGGATTTGGTAAACAAACACAGGCTAATGCATAAGCTACGAGAGATAAATATGGAATACAATAAAAGTTCATTGATTTCAATGCATGACCCGGAGTATGCCTTAAATTATTGCGATAAGCTGTTATTACTAAAGAACAAGCAAATAACAGAGATTGATTTAAAAACAGAGGGAATCGTTTCCATCGAAGAAAAGTTAATTGAACTTTATGGACCAATTAAGATATTGAAGCACGATAACCAATATATTTTATATTACAATGAATAGGTGAGCGAATGTATTTCAATAGCAAAATTTTTTTAGTCAATAATAACGTAAAGTTTTTTGGGCCAGGACCATTGACTCTTCTTAAAAAGACTGAGGAATTAGGTTCTCTGAATAAAGCCGCCACCGAAATGAATATGTCTTATAGCAAGGCATTCTCTATGATTAAGAACGCCGAAAAAGAATTATCCATGAAACTCTTAGAAGGACATGTCGGCGGAAAAAGTGGCGGAGGGTCATTGGTTACGAAAGAAGCAAAGGAGTTTATGCTAAAATATGAAGAATTCATTCGACGAGCAGACCATGCAACGAAAGAATTATATCATGAAATCTTTTCATGAAAGTGGTAAGCAACATCTCTTGATCACAGGCAATAGAAAAAGCGGAAAAACGACCGTATTAAATGAAATCCTCAAAGACGAAGCTTCCTTTGGAGGAATTATTACTTATGCAATCCGTGATGATAAGCACGCCCCAAGAAGTGTCGTTCTTAGTGATATCAATAATCCGGACATCAATGGAATAATCGCCGTAAGGGACGAGACAGGTACCTCATTACTCCCGTTGGCTGATACTTTTGATCATCTTGGAGTAAATATTTTAAGCAAATGCTATCAAAGCAATGACGAACTCATTGTGATTGACGAGATTGGGTTTTTAGAAAACAACTCACTTCTTTATCAAAACGAAATCACAAAATGCTTTGATAAAAAAGTAATTGCAACAATCCGAAAAGAACTAACCGATTTTACCGCAAAACTAACGAATCGACCTGATGTGTATTTCGTTGATATAGATGCTATTGATCTGTAATCCTCCGCTTACCCAAGTGAGGATCTTTGTCCTTCGAAACCATGACCCCGAGACCTTATCTACTCTTCTTAAGAACTTGGCTATATCCCTCTTTTAACTTTTTCACAACTATTAATTCGCCAAGTTCTATCATCTTGTTGATTCTTTTTGCATACCACCAGTCGCTTATTCCAAGAGGATAATATCCTAATATATTTCCTATTAGACGTGCCATAACAAACTCGTCTTCCGGAATCTCTTTTCTAATAATATGGTCATAAAAATCTTCCGGAACTCCGATTGCTTTCCCATTGACAACCGCCCGCAAAGTACTTTTATCTTCCTTTAATTCAACCCAGTTGAAGGCAAAGGAGCGAATTTCACAGGTAGACAGCTCTCTTTCCAACGGAAGAAATCGATGAAACCTTCCTGCATCTATTTCTCCCCAGGATGTATAGAATTGTATCTCCGTATCAGAAAGCTGCATGTGATGTGGTAGTTTTATCGCAGACACCTTACAATCATACTCTTTCAAAAGATTACATACATAATAAAATCCACACAAAGAATACGGGGCATCACTATACCATAAGCGAATGCATTCTCCCTGCGTGGCATAATTTTTTAACCGCTCGATTTCTTGTAAATACTTATCCCATGCAAGCTCAAGTGACATTCTTGAATTTGCATCACCAAATCCATTCAATGTATAAAAGTCTACGATAAGATTTTTCCTGTATTCACTTTCAATCGAAACTGTAATATCACCAACATCCAAATGAAAGGGAATACAAACCACCTCAGAGGAATTACCGCCGACTGCTTTCCCATCAAACATCTTACAAAATTCCTCTTCCGTAGGTTTTTTCCCAAACCAAGCTGTTGCTCCACTATTAAAATTGGGCTTACGATAATTCTTTGCCACTTTCATAGCTCCGCCTTCGCTCTCGCCAAACATTACTTCTATCATAATAATTCTCCTCTCGC
>JAQSXG010000034.1 GCA_029256785.1 Neobacillus sp. | reverse complement strand
GCCTGTTTTCTCGTCAATCCATTCCTTGAGTTCTTTTACATCTTTATTAGCAATCCAGAAATGTTCATTATTTAAGCGATGGTCAAGCTGTGTTTCCCAAAGTTCTTTTTTTATTTGTTCACCCTGCTGTTTGTTTTGGACCAGTATCTCATCGACCTGATTAGTATACTTCGATAAGAGCGAATGTGTAAAAGGAACAGTTATATCTGTTACGACTACATGGAGCTTATCAAAAAGTTTTGCTTCCTTTTGCTTTTGCGATTCATTTGCTAAATTTAATTCCACACATTTTTCTTCTGAAAACTTTATTGATTGGACTATTGTCCCCTGTCTAGTTGCAAGTTCATTTTGCTTCTTTCTCGATTCTTTATCTTTTGTTTGCAACTCTTCCAGCTTAGCTCTTTTCTCTTCAATTTGTTTAGAAAGCATAGAGGTATACCCTTTAAAATCATAGGTTAAACGGTCGCCATATTCTTTAATTAGGACCTCTTCTTTCGTCTCAAAGGTATGCATTTGCGTATACAGTAGATCAACTTCGCTACTAAGCTTAGCAATGGCTTTTGTCTTTTGTTTATCCTGTAAAGAGAGCTCTGATCCTTTTTTCTTTAAGAACTTTTGATAACCTATATAGGTCCTAACGGTCTCTTGAATGGATAGTAAGGATTGATCCCATAGCTCTTTAACTTCTGCTATTATTTCGTCCATTCTTTGATTCACTTGTTCCAAGCCACTATTTTGTTCCAATTTTGCTATCTGCTGTGAAAGTGAACGAATCGTTTGTTCGTTCTCATTCCACTCTTTTAGCAAAAGAAAAAAAGCCAACTGTTCTTTTCGTTCTTGCTTTTCAATAAGAATCTCTTGTAAGGAAAAATGCTTATCCCTTTCTTCCACTAACTTTTTATCCCAATTAATTACCTCTCTATGAGCAGCTGCAAATTCTAAATTGTCTTTTTGAAAACGTAAATCTGCTTGCTTTAAAGTTAACTTCTCAATAATCTTCGCCAATGTACGTAGCGTTTCCTCTTCTGATTGCTTCAAATGCTGTAGCGCACCTAGCAGCTGTCTGCCTACTTTTATACTCACATCAACTATTTCTTTATGTTCGACACCTTTAGATAAGTGCTCTTCAAATGGGACAATATCCTCTAAAAACTCTTTATGGGCTTGTTCCCTCTTTAAAAGCACAGGTAGGTCCTTTGCGATACTTGCTTGGCTCTTGAAAATTTCCACAAGGTCGTTCTTTTGATGCTCCGTTCGATGTAAAACTTGGCTAACAGTGGGAATAATTCTTTTTTGGAACAAAGAATGATCATCCTCAGCTCCCTCAAAGTATTTCCCAACACCACCCTCGTCCTTGTTAATCTCCTTCATAATATCCCAGTCTTTACGGTTAATTCCGTATGTGTCAAGGATCCGATAATGCTTCTTTGTATCCCGGTAAACATCAAATCCATTCCACTTTAAATAGTCCTTTAGACTTTCGGTTTCAGCCACTTCATCATTTTCAAAGAGAGGTATATGTTCAATCGCTGCCTCTTCTTTTCGTTCAAATTCCCTTGTATAAAAGGTAATATTAGGAAGTATTTTCGCCTCTTGTTCCAACGTCTTTCTTTCCGTTTCACTTTCTTCACTTAGAGAGATCCTTTGTTCGGCAGAGAACATTCCCCCCGTTATCAAATGCCTGCCGTCTGCACCGTCTAATTCCCATTGAATCAGAACATGAAAGGTATAGGGAACAAATTGTTCTTTATTATTAAAAAAATACTGTTGATAATAACGATTATTTTGTTTTCCCCACGAAGTACCAGGTTTTAGTATTTGAAAGATTGTTTGCAGGAACACACCTTTCCCGCCACCATTCATCATGGCGATTAAGCCATTTGTTGAGGTCTTATCATTATGAAAATTAAATGTGGTATCTTTATATTGCTTTTGCATGCCATCATACTTTAGTCCAACAATTCTAATTCGATTGATTTTCGGCATGCTCATCCACCTCTGAAGTCATTAATTTTTTAAATAACTCATACCGATCATAATCATGATATAAGTATTCAATTCGCTCAAAAAGCTCTTGTTTTGGAATCACCTTGGGAATATCGTCCCGATCGAGAATGACAATCAGCCCTTCTGTCTCTAATAGGCGCATAGCATTGGCAATTAAACCGATTCTCGTTCGTCTATTGCCTTTTTTAACTCCATACTCCTCCGTGTCTACCTCCATGTATTTCCATGTTGTCACCACTTCCTTCATATCAACACGTTCATCTTCTCCGAAGCTAGGTTTCACTTTAAGAATACTATCCCAATTATTTATCAAGTCGTTAACTTGCCTCTCTAGTGCGTAATAGCTTATCCCTTCTCGCTTCGTACGGATCTTTGCAGCCTGGTTACGGTCTATAGTAGCTAAAAAGGACATAATGACCACACTTACTAGATGAAAGTGTTTTTTCGTTTCGATTTGTCGATGTTTATCCTTCATATGGGTAAAATTCGTAGCAAAGACGGAGCCAGTTGGCTGGACAACTAATTGGATACGCTTAGGCGATTCAATAATATATGTACCTGATTCGTCTGCCAATAAAAGAACAGTTTGTCGTACATCCGGATCAAAATAACTCTGGAAGTGTTCACTATTTTCATCGATTACTTTATCTTTTAATAAAGTAAAATAGACAGCGGATGCTCTTTTGATCGTTTCTGCATTCATCACTTTTCCTCCTCTACACATATTTTAAAAGGGGTAATTTTCATTCGATACCAGTTGAAAGGCTCCGCTCTGTGATCAAACTTTGTACAGACCTTCAACCCTTCAAAGGATTGAAATTGCGGATATTCCATCATTAGTTTATGAAGAAGGATTTCTCGCTCATCGCTTAATGTTTCTTCTTTTCGATGTAGCACTTGAATCTTAAGCGGTTTTTTATCAAACATCATCCATAAATCTATCGTTTCAGATTCCTCAAACCATAAATCCTGCACTTCTAATGGTAACTCTACTAAATCTGCTAAAGAAAACTCACCGTATGTTTGCAAATATTGAAAAACATAACTCCATGCCTTACTTACAGAGTCCCAGTTTGTTACTCGCTGATGAGTAATACTTTCAACTGTTTCCTCTTCAATTACTGTCTTTGTCAGTTGTTTTTCATCAAATTCCTGTTCTCCCCAAATCCAATCAAGCGGCAAAATAAATTCATTCTTTGGTGAAAATAAAGGAGCAAGTACACTTTCTAGTACGTCAAATTGTTGAATACCTTCCTTGAGGAACCAATTTTCATAAATATGTTCTCGAAAGGAAACTAGGCTATTTTCCCAAAACAATGAGGGATTCTCCGCCTTTAATTTCATCTCATAGGAGATATTTTGAATGACTAGCTTTGCAAAACGATCATGCAATTGCCTAGTATGTCCGATTTTCTCCTGGAGAACGATCAGTTCTTTCTGTATTGAATCATCTTCTTCATTTCTTCGTTTCGTTTTTTCTATCATACTAGTAATCGTTCGGAAGTGATTTTTTTCCTCTTCAAATTGTTTTTCTATTTCAGCACGATTATCAGCTCTTTGCCATTCTTCTTCTATCAATAAGATTTTGGGATTATTGATCATTTCCTTTTGAAAGGTGAATTCTTTTGCCATTAAGCGGTTTACTCGTGAAATGAGATGATCGAGGTTTCGTGTAGCTTTTCGAAAATTACCGTTTTTAATCAACTGCATACTATAGAGTTGTTCAATCGTGATTGAGAATTCCTCAGCCATTTCCCTGCTCATAAAAATCATTTCTTGAGCAACATCTGTAAGTTTATAAACAATCGATCCGCCTAGTTCTAGATTCGTATATAATTCATCCATCGTAACATAGCGAAAGGTTTGCGTTTCCCAGGATTGTCTAATTTCATCGTAATATAGGGCTTCAAACGGTTTACTATATTCTTCTTTTCCTTGATAGAGGAGACCACTTGTAATCCGTTCCATTTGTTTATCATCTGCTAATAGCTTCATCTGTTTAATGGAATCTTCCACCATATACCTGATATCTGATTTACGTCTCGTATCATCATCATTTAACTCTCTATAAAAGATGGTGAGGAGAACTTGCATGAGAATTGTTTGGATATAGGGTTTCAATTCCCCTACATCCATACCCCTTCCAAGCTCAAACAGTGGATTTAATCGTTGCATCCGCTGGGCGAATCCTTCCCATGATTCATTCACATCCATCACCTCCAGGTTTCTATTGTTAAGACTTCTTGAGCGATCCGCTTATTTTCCTGCCATAATTGATTTAATAGTACTTGCTCCTCTTGTGTAAACCATTGAAAAAAGAGATCACGGTATTTAATGTTTTGTGTTTGGCTCCGTTTTTGCTCATTCTTTTGATCTAGACATTCGAGCATTTTACGATAAATTTTTAATGCAGGCTGGATACAAGAATCCGGATATTTTTCTATTAGTCGAATGAGGATACCATAGCCTTCCGCATCAATGTCTCCTACGTAATAAAATAAATAGTTTTTTGCTGGAAACATTTGAAAGAAGAAAGAAAAACTTCGTTCAATCTTCATCCCTTCACCATAAATAATCAGTTCAGGTTCATAATCGAGTTTATTTCCTTCCATTAGCTTAATGGAAGTATGAAAGAATGATAGATTTTCAACAATGACTATCCTCTGAATATCTTTTATTTCTATTCCTTGTTTCATCCAAAATACAAAGGGCTCTCCGTATTTCACCATTTTAAGCTGCTCTTCAGTTTTTCCTATTCTAGTTAAAAACCCTTTTCCCTCAGGAAAACTATCACCATCTAGTAAAAAATTTTCATGACCAAAGAGTTCGAGACTTCTTTCTTCGACAGAAACGGTCTCTCTATCATGACTAGACTTTAGAAATGTATATACATTCTGGATTCGAATCCATTCATCTATCGTTTGCCATTCGGGATGTCGTTCATAATAGGAAAAGTCAAACTGATCACCTAATTTCATCATCTCAAGACGATCCCATTTATCTTCCTGATTCTTTATACTCACCCAGTAAAATAAAGGCAATGATGGATTTCTTCCATTATATTGATTATTTTGAATCGGGATCAATTGCCCTTCCTCTTGTAATGTTTCAATGGCACGATGAAAAAGCCTATGCCCGTCCATTTCAAAGTGATTATCCAAAAGCTTGCGCAACTGAAGTTCTAAATCATTACTATTTATTTTCTTTTTTTGTTTAGGGTGTTGAATATCAGCAATAAAATCTCTCACCCGTGTTTCAATGATGTCGATTGTATTCACCTGCTAACTTCATAGTTTCATAGAAAATGAACATCCTTATATTATAAACTAGTTGGGTTATGGTTGGTAAATGAAATTTTACTGAAATAATGATTGAGGAGGGTTTAGAGGGGACTAAGGGGTTGATTCAATGGATAACAAGATATCTATAGAACTCTCCCCATAATCCGAAATTTTAATTGATACTAAAGATCATTTATGACAATATAAGTTACTTTCACTGGTCCGTGAACTCCGACTACTAGGTTTAACTCAATATCTGCAGAATTGCTTGGCCCTGTAATAAAGTTGATGCAAGATGCGATGTGACCTGTTTTTTTGTGGAGTTCACGCATTTTTTTGGCAGCTTGGGTCATCCTTGGCACAAGTGAACTTTTGGGGATTAACACAATATAGGTAGCCGGCAGAAAACTAACAGTCCTTCCTTTGTTCTCGTTACTAAATAAAACAACAGTTCCTGATTCTGCCAGTGTGATTTCGCTTATAGTAATCCCAATATTCGCCTTCTCAGCTCTTGTAATGTTTTCTGATCCTTTCATATGGTCCCATTCAAAGACTTCAAAATTTCGAACCGGCCATACGGTTTGCATTAGATGGTCGAGACCCCATTGGGAGAATCGTTCATCCTTCCAAGTTACGATTTGGCCACCACCATACTCGTTAACTACATGATTTAGAGTGGACGGTAGATCACTTATATCTGTTGCAATCATAGAAGTATGAATTTTTTTACACTGCTCTTGTAAAACCTCTACTAACCCATCTTGTGTAGCATCCTTTAGCACTTTTTCCTGAGGTGAAAATTTCCACTTTGGCCTTTCAACTTCAGTCTTTTTCCGGGGTCTTCCTAGCTGATTGGCAATCTTGTTTAAAAATTCCTCACGATTCTGTACGGTCCCTGTCATCATTGTTCGCCCCCGTTTTTCTGTTTTTAAACCAATCTCTAAATCTCTCTTTATTTGGTGCAGGAAACTCACGTTTATCAGTCCATGCCTTTAATGGACCAGGTCCGTTTGATATCTTGTCACCATCCGTAAATGGATTCATAACAGTTGGAGCCATTTTAGATCCAATTTTATAAAGAAACGGTGATGATGCACCTAACCCAAATGCCTTCATAGCTAGTTTTTCGGATATTGGTGCCTTTCCTTCCTTCTCTACAATTACTTCCCGGTGCTTATGTAAAAGGTTATGCAACGGAATCTTCACAGGGCATACTTCTGTACAAGCGCCGCAAAGTGTTGAAGCATAGGGGAGTTCTTTGAATTCCTCATAACCGCCAAGTAATGGTGAAAGGACCGCACCGATTGGGCCTGAATAGATTGAACCATATGAATGCCCGCCAACATGGCGATAGACCGGGCATACATTGACACAGGCCGCACAGCGTATGCATTGTAAGACTGATTGAAATTCTCCTCCAAGTATATTGGAACGGCCATTATCGACAATAACTAGATGGAATTCCTCAGGACCATCGACGTCTAATTCTTCTTTTGGTCCAGTAAGCACAGTAATATAGCTCGTTAACTTTTGCCCAACGGCACTTCTTGTTAACAGTGATACAAGTACTTCCATCTCTTCAAAGGTAGGGACGATCCTTTCCATCCCCATTACGGTAATTTGTGTCTTTGGTAGAGCCGTAACCAGATCAGCATTCCCTTCATTTGTAACCAAGCTGAAGGAACCTGTCTCGGCAACGGCAAAATTGCAGCCAGTAATGCCAATTTCTGCTGACAGGTATTCCTTCCTGAGCATTTCCCTTGCATGCCAAGCTAATTCTTCAGGCTTCGATGTTTTTGTATAGCCAAGCTTTTCCGTGAAAACATCACGGATTTGCTCCTTATTTTTATGAAGTGCAGGTACAACAATATGGGAAGGTGAATCATGATCGTCCACTTGGAGAATGTACTCGCCAAGGTCCGTTTCAATTACCTCACAGCCTTCTTGTTCCAATGCAGCATTTAAACTGATTTCTTCGGTAACCATCGATTTGGACTTTACGACCTTTTTCGCATTTTTCTGCCGAACAATTCCGCGAATATATTCATTTGCTTCTTCTTTTGTTTGCGCAAAAAAGACATGACCGCCTCGTATCGCGACGTTTTCACTTAGTTGCTCCAAATAGTAATCCAAGTTCTCCAGGACATGCTGACGAATTTCTTCCCCATGCGAGCGCCATTCTTCCCAGTTGCCAAGTTCCTCTACGGCAAGTTGTCGTTTCACACCCATCCCATCCTGGGCACTGGAAACGGCGCCTCGCATAAAATCATCATGAATCCCTTTATCTACACGTTTCTTAAATTGTTCATCGCCAATTTTCATTGCCATTTGGTATCTTCCCTCCTTCAGTAGAAGCCAATGTGAACGTTTCATTTGACCGCACTTTAACATTCTTTAGCTTATTTCCGTCTCAACCATACTTTTATTAACGACTATTTAATACCTCCGCAATATGTAATACCTTAATTGGCTTTCCTCTTCGATCAGTTCTTCCCCCAATATTCATCAAACAACCTGCATCTGCTCCGATTAAGTAGTCTGCGCCAGTTTCCTCAACATGACAAACCTTTTCATCTACCATCTGCTCTGATATTTGTGCCATTTTAACCGAAAAGGTACCACCGAAACCACAGCATTGCTCTTTTCCAGGTAACTCAGTTACCTTCAACCCTTTGACATTTTTCAAGAGAACCATAGGTGCCTCTCTCACTCCTAGCAATCTAGTCATGTGACAAGAGGTATGAAAAGTGGCAGTTCCTTCGAATTTCGCCCTAACATCTTCAATCTTTAAAACATCAACAATAAATTGTGTTAGTTCGTACGTTTTCTCAGCCAACCTTTTTGCCTTTGGTTCCCAAATCGGATCATCTTTAAAAACCTGAGGATATTCGTGAAACATATAAGCACAAGAACCTGATGGAGATATCACAAAATCAGCATCCTGAAAAGCATTAATCATCCGTTTCATTGCTTCTTTGGATTCTTTCGTATACCCACTATTATATGCTGGCTGCCCGCAGCAAACTTGAGATTCGGGAATATCGATCTCACAGCCCAGTTCCTCAAGCAATTCAACCGTTGCCCTTCCTACATTACTTTGAAACATATCTACAAGGCATGTCACAAATAAACTTACTTTCATTCTCCTTAGCCCCTTTAATTTACCGCTTTTGTTATTGTCAAACTTTTCACTCATTTCATTTATTATAATATATTTTAAAGGTTTGATTGTGTAATAAAAAGGATTTAATAGAACATCAACACTAAGAGACCAAATTTTTATTTTGATTCATACTAGGAACTTGTTTTCTTGAAAACGAAAGGCGATTCCCTTTTTCAGGAATCGCCTCATTTCTTTTTTAGAAAGCAATATCTATTTTACTTTTGCTACCCCTATAGCAAAATGATTCCAAAGTATATTTTCTACCAATTCTGTTTGTGCTTCTTGACAATCAATAATTAAAATAATCTCAGAATGCTTGCCTCTTTGTATTCGTTTTTTCTTTTTAAGGACCAATTCACTAGTAAGTCTAATCGCCATTCCGAATACAAATCCTGTAAAAGCACCAATTAGTCCCCAGTAAATGGGACCCCATACAAGTTTAAACCCAATACTTGCCCCAATAACCGAAAATGCAGTTGCAAGTGCCATAGCTATATCAATGAGTGATATACCGTCAGAATGATGTGTGGAATCAAAAACCTTACGATCTACCGTTCTATTTTCTAGCGGGATTGCAAATATTCCCTCTTTATTAATCCCCTTTTTCTCTAAAGCCGCAATGGCCATTTCTAAATAGGCATTACTTTCAAACGTGGAAAAGAGCTGCATACGTATCACTTCACTTTATTTCCTTTTAGAATTCGGAAAGTTGATGCTTGATAATTCTTTTTAAGGTGATCTTTTTGGACATCTTTGTATAGTTTATTATTTTCAACTGCACTCATGTACGCATCATACGTTGCAAAGCCATAATGAGAGGGAATAAATAGAAGCCATTCAGGATTCAAAACAGAGGTAGCCTGCTCTACTTTTCCTAGAAACAAAAGGGAAACTGCCTCTTGAGCATGAGAAAAATAAAGGAAGATAACTACCCAAAAAATCACAAAAAAAGACGTCATAATTCTTTGTATATATAGCTGTCCTAGACCAGGTACAAATAGTGACCATATGAGAGCGATAACAGGGTTTCTAATATCAAGATAATTTATTTCAACTGCTCCAATGCTGAATGTATTGAAACGGTGATTCTCATGGTCTGCTAAGTAATAAATCTTATTCATATCTACTGTTGTTCGATAACTATCCCAGATACTAAATAGGTAGACAGGAATATACATTAATAGCCATCTAGTGTCTAAAACTTCCTTCGCCAAATCAATATTACCTTGAAAGGAATACACCATCGATAGATTAACATTCGCTTTTATGTTAACAATTACTTCCCAAACAAATAGCACATACCCTCTAATATATTTCGATAGTAGCATATGTCCGAATCCCGGAAAAGCAGCTGACCACCAAGCAATAATATAAGGGTTTCTTAGATGAATTTGCGAGGTACCTAAAAAGCTTACATGGGCTTTATATCGTCTGGCAGTGTTGTCATTGGTGTAATTGTTCATAAAATGCCACCTTAGAAAAAAACCATTTCCAATAGTTTCCCAGAAAAGATGCAAATTATCCTGTTTTTTATTAAAAACAACCATAGTTAAGAGCGATGCCTTTTTTAACATCGCTCCATTTTTTAGTTCAAATTCAATGTCTGATCAACAGAACTTTCAACTTTCTTATTTGAAACATAACTATGCAAAATCATTCCAAGGATGACGATGACAATTCCACTCCAAGATAATAGGGATGGAAATGGAATAGAAAGAAATAGTAATTCACCAACTAAAGCAAAAATCACTTCCATTGATTGCGTGGCTTCAACAGCAGCTAACCTTTGCATATTCCCTCTTACCAAATCTGTAGCCATGAAAAACAATACAGTGGCTATGACCCCTGAAAAAAGTGCCACCAATAAAGATTGAAAACTTTGCCCACCACTTGGTAATCCAACGGTAAACATACCATACAAGGATAGTAACAACCAAAATGGAAGACTGGCTAAAGTCATTCCTAACACCCGTTGATAAGCATCTAATCGCCCTTCACAAACATCCATCATTTTCCGATTCCCTAAGGGATAGGCAAAAGATGCCAGTAGGATCGGGGCGACACCCAATAGAAGAATCTCAAACGAGAGCTGTTTAGCATGTTCGATTTGCATGAGAACTATACCCAACAGAATAATCAATGACATGCTCAGACCTCTTATGGGAATTTTCCCTCTTATTCGAAGTAAACCATCCGTTGTTTGTATGCTTACAAAAAATAACGGTGCTAGCAATGCCCCTGAAATTATCGTAATTTGCCAGGTACCAGCAATTAACCAGCCTGGTGAGTATGTAGCAGCAAAACATAAAGGAGCATAAAATAACCCAAAGCCAACAAAGCTCCATATCATCCATCTGCCTGGGTTTTTTCTCATTTCTTTTAATAGTGGCTGTAAATTTTTTCTCATCAGAACAATGCATAACAAAAATGGAATCATAAAAAAATAACGGAGTGAGGCACTCCAAATCCAACTACCTCCCGCCAACTCCATAGATGCATTTAAAACAAAGGTAAAAGCAAAAAAGAAAGCCGCACAAATGCCTAATAAAATTGATTTCAACTGAACTCACCACTCAATAATAACTGTATAATTGGTTTGATCTTGTCTTTTGCCATAAAATCAATATATCGCAAATTAGTTTCTTTTACAAAATAATTATTATAATTTTCCAACAATAACTCTTGTAGAATAGATTGAAAAAGTGCATCTTCTTTAATTGAAGACGCACTCTTTAAACCTTTAATGTTATAAAACTTCCCCATTACTTTCTATCACTTTTTTAAACCAATAGAAAGAATTCTTCTTACTGCGTTCCATTGACCCACTTCCATCGTCGTTTTTATCAACATATATAAAACCATAGCGTTTGGACATCTCACCAGTTGACATACTTATTAAGTCAATACATCCCCAGCTAGTATACCCCATTAATTCGACACCATCTTCAATAGATTCTCCCATTGCTTGTACATGTTCTCTCAAGTAATCAATCCGATAGTCGTCATCGATGGAACCGTCGTCGCCTTTATGGTCATAAGCTCCTAGGCCATTTTCAACAATAAATAGCGGAATCTGGTATCTCCCGTAAAGCTTATTCAAGCTTATACGTAAACCAATCGGGTCTATCTCCCAACCCCAGTCACTTGCCTTTAGAAATGGATTTTTCACACCGCCAACTATATTTCCTTGTGCTTTTTCCTCTTCTTTTTTCTTTAGCTTTTCCGTACGGGACATGTAATAACTTAAACCAATATAATCAACCGTTCCCTCTCTGATGATATCTAAATCACCGTCTTGTATCTCTAATTTGATATTCTTTTCCTTAAAGAAGCGTTTAATGAATGCAGGATAGTCTCCACGAACAAGGACATCTGTACAAAAGTAATTAAACAATTCTTCTTCTTTTAATGCATAGATAATGTTTTCAGGATTGCTATCGAGAGAATAAACTGGCGCAAAAAGAATCATACAACCAATTTTCGCCTCAGGGATTATTGCTTTACAGGCTTTAACCGCAAGTGCACTAGCAACAAATTGGTGATGAAAAGCCTGGAATGTTTCCTGGTACCGATTTTCTTCACTTTGAGGAGAAAATCCCATACTCATAATTGGCATCTTCAAAGCACCATTGATTTCATTAAATGTCATCCAATATTTCACTTTATCTTTATAACGCTTTAGAATAACATTTACATATTTTTCGTAAAAGGTAATGACCCGTCGATTTCTCCATCCCCCGTATTCTTTTACGAGATGGAGTGGCATTTCATAATGAGAAATGGTCACTACAGGTTCAATTCCATAGTTATGTAATTCATCAAAAACACGGTCATAAAAAGCCAAACCCTCTTCATTTTCTTCCAATTCATTACCTTTAGGAAAAATCCTTGTCCATGCAATCGACATGCGTAACACTTTAAAGCCCATTTCTGCAAACAAGGCGATATCCTCTTTGTAGCGATGGTAAAAATCAATCGCTTCATGATTTGGATAACTGTATTTTTCTTGATTAATTTCAAAGTTAAAACCAGACGACATTAATATGTTCAGGCGCTCTTTCCCACCTGGAAGCACATCGACAATATTTAAGCCCTTATTTCCTTCCTTATATCCACCTTCAATCTGGTTTGCTGCAGTTGCACCGCCCCATAAAAATCCTTCCGGAAATTTCTTTTTTGCAGAGTTCATATTTATTAATCCTCCTGACTGATAACATTAGAGTTGCTTTTATCACTAATAGATTACTCTTTTAAGGTACTCAGTTTTTCCTTATTTATTAGTAAGTAGTAATGCACATCTAAAATGACAAAAAGCATCCGAATAATCTAATTCGGATGCCTAGAATAAATTGGTTACCCTTTGCTATCACTTAATTTCGGGTTTGCCATATCTTTTGTAGACTCTCTTTTTGCTGATTTACTTGCATGAATAAAACCTATAACCGGTGCTGCCAACATTCCTCCAAGCATCAATAAAATTCCCAAATATAAGAGACTATTAATATGCTCGGTACCTCCCAAATAGATGAAAGGGAAGGATAAAATAGTAACAAGTGCAGCAATGGTTTGATGGCCAATTTTGGTTGAAAAGAAATCTTTCATATTATAACCCCCCTATTAGATAAACTGCGTAGCAATCGTAAGTATTATCCCCATCAAAATAGCAACAGTTATTACAATAGGTAAGATCATTTTTAGGACAATACCTTCTTGACTAAGAATTCCAGCTGTTGTTGTTCCAAGAATGATTTTACTTGGAGATAGTACAGATCCTAACGCACCACCTGCAGTATGAGCCCCTAAAATTGCTGCTTCGTTTAAGTGCAATAGTTGGGAAGTTGCTTGTTGGAATCCGCCAAATAAAATATTAGAAGACATATTACTTGCGGTCATAAATGAACCCAACACACCAATTGCTGGTGCCAAGAATACATAAGTCTGGCCCATAACCTCAGCCGTTCCAGAAGCAAGTACTGACGTTTGCCCAGTTCCACCCATAATTTTAGACATAATAATTAGAGCGATTACTGCAATAGTAGAAGGAATTGTTTTTTCAATTGTTTTTCTAAAGATTCGCTTTCCTCCGCCTTTAGCAATTCTCCCTTTGCTCTTATAATAAACAAATCCAATAATAGCAGATAGGAGCAGAAATAATCCAGAATTAGTTAATGGCATGACTGGCGAATATATATCATAAGCATGATTCTCCACACCATAGGAAGTCATTGTCTCAGGGAAGCTAAAGCCGACTTTCCATTTATTCAATATTTCCTTTAAAGGATCTATCAACAAAACAATTAATGTAATTGCAGTTAGTGCATAATAAGGAATAAAAGCTTGATTCATCGTAAGTGAATCCTTCGAGTTACTACTATCAGTTTCCTTATTATTCCCTTCTTTACGAAGCATTAATGGACTATCTTTAATATTCCATGGTTCCTTATACAATTTTAGCTTACCAAGGAAATATATAGCCAATAACGCTAGACATGATGGAATAAATGCAGCTAATGAAGGATTTAATTGTGATAAAATAATTTGTCCTCCACCATGGATTAAGGAAATGACGATTACAGCTGGTAATCCTTTCTTGACTGCTTCCCAACGACCGTATGACCAGCTAATAATTAAGCCGGTAATTAAATTGACAATCCAAATGAATAATGAAGCCCAAAGTGCCGTTGCAAATACCTCGCCGTCTTGTAAGCCTGTTTGTAGGACTAAAGCGTCCCAAGCTACAGCTAATGTACCAAAGGTATTCCCCCAAGCTTGACCAAATAAAGCAATTACCACAGCCCAAACTGGTTTAACACCTAGTCCGACTAATAAGGGTGCACCAACAGCTATTGGTACACCAAATCCAGTGATACCTTGTAAAAAGCTTACAAACACCCAACCGATTGCCATAATTTGAAGTAGTTCATTTGATGTAAACTTCTTTAATCCGTTGCGAATCGCATCGAATGCTTTTGCCTCATACGTTACTTCATAAATTAGAATGGCGGGCAAAATGATAACAATAACTACTAATGAAGTCCAGATACCTTTCGCACTTTCTAATCCGATTAATTCAAGATTAGACTTATAAAATACGATGGAAATGATAAATGCTGCCAAAAGACCTATAGGTGCGGCCTCAGCAGCTCCCCACTGGTATTTCACCATAAGTAAAATAAGTAATACTATTGGGAAAGCAGCCATTATCCACATTAATAAATTTACAGGTAGTTCCATGCCGATTTCCTCCTCTATCCGTCGATTTTTAAATGATGGTTCTCTCTATTTTTTTAAATAGAAACTTCTGATTGTTTTATACCCATCCATTAATATATATTTTTCACTGTTGCTTTTCAACTGGCACAATGCACAAAAAACCAATACCAATTGGTGCATTATGCACGTTGAAAAACAACGTTTACCGGTAGGCACATAACTGTTGATTTATCTTCCTTAATCTATCCATTAAATTATTATTTTAGCACTCAATTTCCCTCTAGAAATAACAAAACAGGGGTCATATCATTATGACCCCTGCTGCTTACATTATTGCCCCTGCCAAGGAATAATATTATATCATATCCAACACTATAAATTACATGTTATGCTCCATGTTTGGCATTTCAGAAATGATTGTCGGATCAACCATTCCTGCGATCATTGCTACGTGTGCAAAGATTAGGAACATACCAACAAAGATTACGTGAATCTTTAGTTTTCCTTCTTGCGATTTGTTTTTATAAATCAAGTTTAAATCCAAAAGTGCCATTCCAAGCAATGGGACTATTCCTAACAAGTAAAACCCGACAGCAACCACATCAATCCAGCCATGCCATTCTCCATTCGCAGTTATTGGAATAACGGCGTTAATTAATAGGTAAAAGAAAATTCCAGTAAAATAAATCCCAACAAAAATAGATGTTATTCTATTTACCAATCTCAATTTACCATTTAGATTTCTGGTAAATAAAATTGCTAATTCAGTTACTGCAATTGTTTCAGCACAGATAACTGGAATGGCCATAAAAATAATTAGATTCCATGGCTGATTATCGGCTAGTAGGCCCATATAATGTGTCATGTTCATCGTTTGTATCCTCCTCATATTATCTTCGTTTCAGTACTGATTGATAATATGATTTAGATATAAAGATACGATGAAGAAATGGTGACAAAATCATGACATTAAGTGCTAGGAACTGAGACGTTTATCGAGAAGGACCGGCTAGAGCACTCGTTACCGTTGACCTTACTAGAAATAAAAAAAAGACCAATAATACTTAGTCTGTGTACAGGAAGAATTCACTAGAATCCTTGATATGTAAGTTTGGCGGGACTGTGTGGGAATCGAACCCACCAGACCTGGCACGCAGGTCTCAAGCAGTTTTGAAGACTG
>JAQSXG010000033.1 GCA_029256785.1 Neobacillus sp. | reverse complement strand
GCTGTCTTTTTTTAATTAATTTTTCATTTTTATACTATCAGAGTTGAAACCTGTTTTTAATAAGTGATGCTACTTCCTCTGCACTTAGGTTTGTATTGTTTATTTTTATATAATTTTCCTTGGTGATTTCATTTTTAGAAGAGTTTAGTCTATGCTTCACCATTGTTTCTTTTAGTTCATTTTCTGACCACTCTACGTTCCTTTTTGTGGGTTTATGCTCCAGTCGATGAGGGCTTATGTTACGGTCAAGTCTTTCTTCTAAATTCGCCTCGAGTTCTACAAAAAAGACCTCGCTCCCCTTTGACTCAAAAAGATTACATACTTTATCAACAAAGTCCCAATCTTCTTGCTGATCAAATGCCCAAACATAGGTAAAGATCATCCCATATAAATCACTGTTTGCGACTGCCTCAAATATTTCTTGGCGGAATAAGCTTACTAATCTACTCCCCTCTTTCGTTCCGTAGTCAAAAAAGGGAGTGACTAACTCAATTGTCATGTGGTTATGAAACAGCTTTAAATCGGTTATTTTTTCTAACTCATGTCCAACAGTCATTTTTCCTACGGCCTGTGGTCCAAATAATAATACAAATTTCATTAGATTCCCCCCTTTTTATTTTGTAATTCCTTTTGTATTTGAATCTTCTTACTAGCTACAAAAAGTCCTGTGTAAAGTAAAAAGCTTCCCGCCATTAAAATAAGCCCAATGTACACAGACATCATGGTCGGCACTAGAAATGCACCGATTATGATTGTTGACCGGGCAATCAAATCAGCCCCGCTAAAACTTAAACCAGAAAATGCTGAGTAGGAACCACGTTTATTTTCCGGCATCATATTGGCTTTTTCTGCATTCGCTATAGGTGAATAAATTAGTTCACCAATTGTCGCAAGTGCATTAAATAGAATAAGAATATACCAAACATTTGCTGACGTAATTATTGTGTAGCCAACACCATATACGCATAATCCAAGTAGTAACATTTTCTGTTTCGGAAATTTATCAGTCATTTTAGTAATAAAGAAGGTTAGTAGGACAACCATAAGCATATTTTGGATATTTAAAATACTAAGCATCCTTACACCGGCAATTTCGAAACCTCCAACAAATAGGGATTTGAAGTCTTCCGTTAAACGTACACCAATATAGCTATTAAGGGAAAATTCCGCTGCATAAATAAACATGGATCCCACTACCACCTTGACAAAGGGTTTATCCTGAAAAGCAACTTTATAGTTCTGTAGCAAATCAACAAAGATATTTTTATGGGTTTTCTCTAATTGCTTAACATGTGTATCTTGTAGCCACAGCTTATATGCGATTGGTAGACTAATGGACACAATCGTTAAGGAAATGAAAAGTTCAATTTGATGATTTACATATAATAGCCCACCCAAGGCCGCACCGATTGCCATCGATAGATTATTTAACCAATATTCAATGGCATAGATGGCTTTTCGATTTTCTGGTGTGGTCGAGTCAATGATGATTGCATGCACTGCCGGACGACCTAGGCTGTTTGTTATGGTAAAAATGACATAGCTTATTGCAAATAGTACAATCATTTTCTCAATAGGTACCAAACTAACCGTCATAAGAGCAAACATCAGTGAACTGAGTGCTGACGTTAGGATAATCACTTTTTTCCTCGGGAAGCGATCAGATATATAACCCCCGATTAAGTTAATAAAAAAGCTGATAAATACATTGATTACTAAAAAACTTCCTGCCCAAATGGCTCCTTTATGCTGTGCAAAGAAGAGTGCCATAAATGGCATAACTGAGCTTGATATTGCCCGATTAAAAAACGAGGTAATCAGTCGAACCTTAATATTTTGCGGATATTCTTTCCAAGCCATACTATTCACTCCTTCTATATAAATATAGTAAACTAGACTAATAAATATAAAAATGACCAATATTCAAAAAAATGTCTACTTTTAAAGGATGAAAAAAATGGATCATTATCTATTAGCACTATTTAATTCAGCTAGATCAGGGGAAGTACTTGTAAAGCAGATTGCAGAAACAATCAATCTTAGTTCAAAACAAACTCGACGCAAGCTAACTCAATGGCAAAAAGAAGGCTGGCTAACTTTTCATTCAGGGATAGGCAGAGGCAACGTTTCAAGATTACACTGGACAAAAGATGTGGAGGAAGCCTACGAAAAACTTTTTTTAGCGAAAATAGAGTCTTACTCTATAGAAGAAATAAGTAAATTATTACTATTAAACTGGTCCCCTGAAACTAAACAGCGTTTAATGAATGTCTTTCAATCAAAATTTGGTTTCCACCAAGAAGATTCAGATAGTCTAATTATCCCGAGACATTATCGTTTCCTAACGTTTCATCCATTAAAGGCAGCCGATGTGCATAGTGCGAATATCGTGGCTAACGTCTATAACCGAGTGGTTGCATTGAATGAAGATAATACGGTAACACCAGAACTTGCTCATAGCTGGGAACTCACCGAAACGAAGTTAACCCTTTATCTACGCAAAGATGTTCATTTTCATGATGGTTCGATTTTAAAAGCAGAGGATGTTGTTCAATCCTATCAGCGAATGAAACAAGCACATGAATATACAGAGTTATGGAGACCCATTACAAAAATCTCTTCTCCCTCACCACTGGTGGTTGAGATTGATTTTTCAGATGGCTGTACATATATATTGCAGCTACTTAGTATGATTCCAGCAAGTATCTATAAGGAAGTACACGAACAAATTATCGGGACGGGAAGTTTCTACATTGCAGAGGATTCTGAAGAACGAACCATCTTGTGTGCGTCTAAACAGTATTTCCGAGAACGACCATTATTGGACAATGTCGAATTTATTCAAGTTTCTAAAGAATTTGGTGCTATGTATTATGGAGCGAATGAATCAGAAAATGTGGGAACATTTGAAGTTGAAAGTGATTCTGGATTTGGTATTGTTGTAATGAATCCCTTTCGGCAATCAGACATAGCAAGAAAAGAAGTACGCGACTATATTCACATGCTTATCGACCAAAACCGTCAGCAAGTTTCTCAGGTTCACCCTAGAATTACCGAGAATACTAGTGGTTGTTTAATTGGCTACTCAAAGCCCTATTCGATGCCGAAAATAAAAAAGCCACACATGACAGACCCACTTAAAATGAAGGTCGTAAGTTATGCAAAGGATGTTTCTTGGTGGTTAAAGGGTATTCTTGAACAAGGAGGATTGGCCGTTGAGATAGAAGAGATTTCGTTTCAAGATGCCGTCAATAAGGATCGATTTAATTTAGATGCTGATTTATTTGTTCATGGTGAAATATTCGAATTAAACCAAAGCTTTTCCTATTTCTTTTTCTTAAAAAATGCCTTTTCACCTCTTCATAAATTAACTCAGACAGACTTGAAATTGAAAGGGTTAATTGAAAGGTACAATGATTTGCATTTTGAGCATTGGATAGATCATCATTTGCATATTGAAGATTATTTAATTAAAAATTCTTTATGTATCCCGCTCTACTTTTCGAAGCGTCAAATACCGTTCTCTATTAATTTAATGAATGTTGAAATTAAGCATTTTGGCTATGTTGATTTAGCAAAGTTATGGATGAAATCGAAAAAGTAAACCGCTCAAATTTTTGAGCGGTTTCTTTACTAAACTCCTCTTCCCATTTCCTTAAAACTTTCCTTAGTAATTTGATTGATCGCAGGATTTTCCGTTTTGGTTTTAACTTTTTTAAGACGAGTTTTCGGTACTCTATGAAGTACACCAACCTTTACTTGTTGGACCTCTTTTACCCCCTGAATAATAAGCTGCATCGCTAATATGGCTAGGATAAAGGCAACTAATATCCATAAGAACCAATACATACCTCCTCTGATCGCCGTTCGACCGATTTGCCCAACTAAGCCTGACCATTCATGTGTAATCGAGGATGGCGGGTCTCCCCCAAACGGATCAAAAGAAAGTTTTGTTCCTCCAAAGAAGAAGTTAAATACACCTAAATGTATAAAGATTAATAATGTTTGAATAAACTGAGTGCCAAACAATATGGTTAGTCGAGGACCTAGATGTGGCAATATATGACGCCAAAATAAATGAAATCTGCTTCCTCCTAAAACCTTTGCACTAGATATGAATTCATAATCTAGAACTCGTTTTATCTCTTTTCCTAGTAAGATCGTTGTTAATGGAACCACCACTACTGTTAAAATAAGTATTTCTAAAAGGATCCGTTCGCTAAACGAATAGGCGAATCCATCCATCGTTGGCATCAGAATTGGTGCAAGCAGGATATAAGCAACAAGGCTTAATGGCAGGAAGTGGATCGAATCAACTATTTTCCCTAGCAAATGCTGAAGTCGTGGTTTTAAGTGAAAGGCATAGATAATACCAAACAAAAGTCCTCCTATAACACGCAACAATGCAATTAACAAAGCAAATACCAAGGTATACTTTGCACCAATAACGATTTGGTCAAGCAGATCAAATCCTCTGCGGTCTGAACCTAGCAGAAAAGGCTCAGGTGGCGCATGTGGCATCGCACTAATCAGTGTGACACCATCATCCTCATAAAAAAGTCTCTCTTGATCCACATGATTATCCGTTGAAACGGAGTAATATACACTATAACTGATAGTAATGATAAAGAATATGCTCCCCAGCGCAAATTTCCAATTTTTCATATGGTGACCGAAAATGATAGGGAACGAAAGGAATGGACGCAGCGGATTCATTTTTCTTATTTTTATATGCTTTAATGAAAAAACCATATTACTGATATTCAGCTTTACGGATTCTGTGATGTATTTATCACTCCATATTACCCGCCAGTTTGTTTTTCTTACTTCGTACGTGTGAAGCGGTTCCTCTTTTAACCAAAGGTCCACTAACTCAAAGAAAAAGTAAAAAGGTGTAAACAGAAGCATAAGTGTGACGGCAATCGTTATTGGCGTAAACCCATCAAGTAAGTAGTATGTTAGTCCATGTACATTGAACACTCGTTCGATAATAAATTGACTAGATAACGTTCCCCAAATAATAATCTTCATATGATGAAACGAAATTGGCATGATATTTTTTAATACATGTTTGGTTAAAATGTTGTATTTACTTATTCCTTTACTTTTTGCAAATGTGACATAATCCTTTAAGAACTCTTCTTCGATCATAAGTAATAATATTTTGAACATCGACACAAGAGGCAAAATTGCCAGTGTGACAATTGGCCCAAAATAGGCCTTATCATCGAAGCTCGCTACATTGAATAAAAGTATTCCGCTCTTTTGAAGAACGGTAAGAGCTAGCACCTGTAATAGTGTGGCAAAAATTAAGTCAGGAATAGCCTCTAGTATATTTAGTACTTTTTTAATAGATTCAAGTATTGATTTTGGCAAAAAGACTGCTCCCATAGCAAAGAAAAGGGCAATAATGAACCCGAATGCAAGCGCACCTAATAGAATCTGCATCGAATAAATAAATGCTGGCCAAAGAATCTCCATCATCGGAGCTGTGGCTGATGTAGATTGTATAACATATTGCCATGAACCGGGTTTCACGAATTCCCCTATTAATAGGGCTAATTGATTAAAAAGGCCAGGTGAATCCGGCACTTTCATTGTTGAGATATACTGTGGAACAACACTTATACAAAGTATTGCTACAATACCAAAAAGGTAGTATGTAATTAATTTTAAAATTCTCATCGTTTCCACCCATGTTCTTTCATTATCCTTTATATCTTCCTAATGGTCTTTTGATTATATTTCAAATTTTCATTTTATTCAATATACTATCATGCCCCTTTCCATTTATTTGGAATGAAGAAACACAAAATTAAGAGACCTATCGTCAAAAAAAATAGAGCACCCGGGAGTGGATACTCTAGCTACTAGCTATATATTTACTACTTAGAGTGCTTTTCATCTATCTTTGTTTCAATTCTGTCTAAGGCTTTTATGTCATTTTTTATTTCCTGTTTATTACTAATAACCAATTCCTTAAAACTTACTTTACGTTTTCTCATTAGTTATTCACCCCTTCTATATTTCCATTATATATGTAGGGTTAATGGTAAAATCATATGAAATCTTACAATTGTTTGAACAATGAGTAATAATTAAATTATTCTCTATATTGAATAGCTAAGCCTTTTAAGAAATTCCTAGCATATTTATCTCCACAAACTTTATAATTTTTATGTCCTTCTTTTCTTAAAATAGCACTTAATTCCCCTTTAGTAACAGTGACTCCTGCATCTGCTAGTATTTCTAGCATATCTTCACTTGTTAACGACAAAGCTATTTTTAATTTCTTTAGCAATACATTATTAACACTACCATGATCCTTAATCGTCATGGCTGGTCTTTCGGGTTGCCCTGGTTTTACTTCTTGTTTCCCTCTTTTAAAAATAATAATACCGTTTAAAAATGACTCAAACATGAAATGATTGACTTTCATATGATTATCATCTATTTCAGCATCATTGCTTTCTTCATCATCGAAACTTTCCTTTGGTTTAGTAAGCATTTTTAGTACATCTTCCTTTGTTACATCAATACCACCAAGTTTAAAAATTTCTACCATATCAGTATTTTTTATATCAAGAGCATATCTTAATCGAATTAAGATATCATTATTCGTCATACTCATCTTTATAACCTCCAAAAATTTTGCTCAATATCCCTATTCTAAACTATTTTCATACCAAAAATGACGGATAGTGCTATTTATTTTATAAAATGCTATTACATTGAATATTTTCACTGATAGAACAGCAATCCCTTCTTATATTATTGGGAAACTTTGTTAGTAAAGTGTCATAGAGAAAAATTTGATGATTTATCCTATACAGAAAATAAATCATTAGTCATTTATACTACAACAAAGACCCAGTCCATACTGACTGAGCCTTTGTTAACTGGTATTTTTTTGCAGTTTAAGATTTTTTCCATTCAAAATATACTACCTTAATTATCTTGGGTTACTAATTTTAATGGAGCAGCTATTGTTTTATCAACTTTTTTACCCTGCAAAACGTTTCTAGCAGCCTCCACAGCAAGCTTACCAATTAACTCTGGTTGTTGCGCAACTGTCGCTTCCAAATTCCCAGATTTAATCGCATTTAGGGCATCGTCATTGCCATCAAATCCAATGACCATAATTTCCTTACCAGAGCTATTAATTGCCTCAATTGCCCCCAATGCCATTTCATCATTATGAGCAAATACAGCTTTAATATCCGGATTTGCCTGTATAAGATTTTCCATAACGGTTAATCCTTTCGTGCGATCAAAATCTGCTGCTTGTTTAGCAATTACATTTAATTTTACATCTGCTACGTTATGAAATCCCTGACCTCTTTCACGTGTAGCCGATGCACCTGGAACTCCCTCTAATTCAATAACTTGTGTATTTTCTCCAAGCTTTTCAATAATATAATTCGCAGCCATTTCTCCGCCTTTTATATTATCTGAAGCCACTAATGCTTCTACTTTCCCTTTATCTGCTGAACGGTCCAAAGTAACTACCGGTATGCCAATATTATTCGCTGATTGAACAGCCGTTGAAATGGCAGCGGAATCAGTTGGATTAATTAGTAGTGCGTCTACACCTTGCTGTATTAAATCCTCTACATCATTCACTTGTTTTGCTGAGTCATTTTGGGCATCTACAATAATAACTTGCATACCCCTGGATTCTATCTCTTTAACAACGCCATCTTTTAAAGATACAAAAAATGGGTTATTTAATGTGGAAACAGATAAACCTATTTTAATATCTTTTAAATTTTCCTTTTTCTCCGGTTTTGCCCATTCAGGTGGTTGCATTGAACAGGCACTTAGGAGCAAAAGTGTTAGTGTTAGTGTTAGACATATAACAAGTAATTTTTTCATCATGATCTCTCCCTATGCTACTTTTTACGGTCAAGTAATACTGCAATTGCTATAACAATCCCCTTAACCACCATTTGATAAAAGGATGATACACCAAGAAGATTCAAACCGTTATTTAAGGTACCAATAATTAAAGCACCGATAAGTGTCCCAAAAATTCTTCCCTTTCCACCTGAAAGGCTTGTCCCACCTAGCACAACTGCTGCAATCGCATCAAGTTCATAGGAAGTACCAGCAGTAGGCTGGGCTGAATTTAAACGAGAGGTTAAGATTGCTCCTGCCAAAGCTGCCAGCATGCCTGAAAGACTATAAATCATGATTTTCACTTTTGATACTTTAATCCCTGAAATTAATGCTGCTTTTTCATTTCCTCCAATCGCATATGTTTTTCGTCCGAATGGAGTTTTATGCAGAACAATGAATAAAACAACAAATGTAAGGATCATCGTAACGGCTGGTACAGGTATTCCTAGAAAATATCCACGGCCAAATAATTGAAACAGGTTACTATCACCAAGACCCGTAATCGGATTTCCGCCTGTATAAACAAGTGTTAGTCCTCTAAAGATAGTCATTGTTGCTAGTGTAGCTATAAATGGTGCCATTTTTCCCTTGGTAATAAACAATCCGTTTACCATTCCCATCAAGCCACCAAGAATACATCCAACGATGATTGCAAGAATCGGGTCTAAACCAGATACCATCATTCCTGCTGTCAAAGCACTCGATAAGGCAAGAATAGCCCCAACAGATAAATCAATTCCTCCTGTTAAAATAACAAACGTCATACCAAACGCAATAAGTGCATTAATAGCAACTTGCCTTAATAAATTTAATAAGTTCAAAGGTTCGAGAAAACTCGGATTTAATATTGATACAATTACAACTAATATAATTAAACCAAGTAAAGGTCCTAACTTTTGGGTGATTGCATTCATCATATTAGTCTTACTAGGCTTTGTCACTGCATTAGTGGAATTCATCCTACTGACCTCCTGTTGCCAATGTCATAATTTTTTCTTGAGTAGCATCTTCTTTTAATAATTCTCCATTTATTTTTCCTTCATGAACAACGAGGATTCGATCACTCATTCCAAGGATTTCAGGTAATTCTGAAGATACCATGATGATAGCTACACCCCTATCTGTTAATTCATTCATTAGTTGATAAATCTCTCTCTTCGCTCCAACATCTACACCTCTAGTTGGTTCGTCTAAAATAAGTAATTTCGGACCTATTCCGACCCACTTGGCAATGACTACTTTTTGCTGATTACCACCTGATAGCTTTCCTACGGCAATATCTGGGGATTCCGTCTTTACTGTCAAGCGTTTGATTAGCAAATTAACAAAGTCTGTCTCATCTTTTTCATTAATAATTCCTTTTGGAGCAAAGCTATAGAGGGTTGGCAAAACGATATTATCTCTAATAGAGAAATCCAGGATTAATCCCTCATCTTTGCGATCTTCCGTAATGAATCCGATCCCTGACTTGACAGCCTGTTCCGGTGATTTAATCGTCACTTTCTCACCTTTCAGCCAAATTTCACCGCCGTCAATCGCATCAAGGCCAAAAATTGCCCTCATAATTTCTGTTCTCCCGGCACCCATCAACCCTGAAACCCCGACTATTTCTCCTGAACGAACATTAAAATTCACATTTTCAAAATGCCCTTTTTTTGTTAAACCCTTTACTTGAAGAACGGTTTCACCCGGGTTAGGATTTCGTTTAGGAAATCGATCGGTTAATTCCCTGCCAACCATTTTCCTGACGACATCATCAAAGTTTGTTTCTGGAATTGCCTTCGTGTCAACGGTTTTCCCATCACGCATTACGGTAATCCTGTCACAGATGGAGAAAATCTCCTCCATTCGGTGAGAAATATATACAATCGATACTCCAGATTTTTTTAATGAAGAAATAACATCAAAAAGTTTGCTAATTTCCCTTTCTGTCAATGCAGCAGTTGGTTCATCCATAATAATTACTTTTGCTTCTGTCATTAAAGCTTTAGCAATTTCAATCATTTGCTGTTCCCCGACAGAACAACTTCCCGCAGCTTTATCTAATGGAATCGATACGGCTAATTTATCAAACTGTTTTGTTGCCAACGCTTTCATTTCATTTATTTTTAATAGACCAAATGAATTCTTTAGTTCCTTGCCAATAAATAAGTTTTCTAGAACCGTCATATCAGGCCAAATATTTAATTCCTGATGTATAAAGGTAATTCCACTTTGCTCAGCTTCTTTTGGGCTCTTAAAATATGTTTCTTTCGCATCAATTTTGATAATCCCCTTATCACTGGCATGCAGTCCTGTAAGTACGTTCATCATCGTTGATTTCCCTGCACCATTTTCGCCCATTAAGGCATGTACTTCCCCATCTAATAAATCAAAATCAACACCTGTTAAAACTTGATTGGTTCCGAATGCTTTATAGATGTTTTCCATCGTAATTCGCATGTTTATCACCTCATTTATTAGAAAAATACTCCAGCTTGTAAAATACAGTTTGCATATGGTGTAATTTCACCCGTACGAATGACTGCTTTAGCTTGCTTTGTTAATTGTTTAAACTCCTCATGAGAAATTTGTTCTATTTCTTTATCAGCAAATTTTTCCATTAAATATTTTGCATGTTCGGGATTACCTTCTTCTATTTCAGAGGCAACCATCACTTTTTCGATAACCATATCCTCTTCAACAGCATTCACTACATCTATAAAGGAGGGCATACCTGTTATGACTGCTAAATCGATCTTTTTAACACCATCTGGAATGGGTAAACCAGCATCTGCAATCACAATAAAATCGGTATGACCAAGATCTGCTAATACCTTTGATATATGGCTGTTTAAAATTCCATAACGTTTCATTTATAGGCTCCTCTCTACTTCTACTCTTGTCGGCATTCCACCCTGTGCACCAAATTTTGTCACAGACAATGATGCAGCTCGATTAGCAAAACGGATACTATCTTTTATACTTTTTCCCTCAGCTACCCCCACTGCAAATGCCGCATTAAAAGTATCTCCCGCACCTGTTGTATCTACGGCGTCAACAACATATGCTGGAACAAGCACCTCATTCACACCATCATAATAGCGGACTCCGTTTTTACCCTCTGTAACCAATAATTTATTTGGATATTCTTTTAAAGCATCATGGATATCCTTATTCTCAAAAAGGACGGAAGCTTCCCATTCATTTGGTGTAATATAAGTTGCCTTTTCAATCATAGTTTTACTAATAGGTCTTGCAGGTGCCGGATTTAGTAATAAGGGCACATCGTTTGCAAAGCAAATTTCAGTTACATATTCCACTGTTTCCTCAGGAATTTCTTGCTGGATTAGTACAATATCTGATTCAAGTATGACACCCAGTGCCTTTTCAACAAAATCAGGAGTGACATAATTATTAGCACCTTTAACCACAATAATGCTGTTATCACCATCTGCAAGGGTAATATGTGCTGTTCCAGTTTCTAAGTGTGTAACCGGTTCCACATAGGTTGTAATCACATCATTAGCAGTGAAATTTTTTACTAAGTCCTCACCAAACCCATCGTCACCCACACATCCAACCATATAGACTTCTGCACCAAGCCTAGCAGCAGCGACAGCCTGATTAGCCCCTTTGCCACCAGGGACTGTCTTAAAGCTCTCTCCTAGAATAGTTTCCCCTTTATTTGGCCGCTTTGAAGCGGTTACAACTAAATCCATAGAAGAACTCCCAATAATCGTCATTTTAACCATTTTTCTCAACCTTTCTTGTCGTTTGCCTTTCAATAAATGTAACAGGCAGTTGGATATTATTTTGCACTAACGGTTCTTTATTAATAATCTTCATTAATAATTTTGCTGCTTCTCTTCCCATATCATAAGCTGGTTGTCTTATGGTAGAGAGTGGCGGGAACAGCAATTTACTAAGCGGTATATCATCATATCCAATAATTTGTAAATCATCAGGTATCGTTCGTCCTATCCTAAGTGCCTCATGTAATATGGCTGCTGCACTAAGATCATTGCTGGCAATTATCCCATCTGTTTCAGGAAATTTCTCAAATAATGTTTTAGCCATCTTTTCTGCATCGTTAAAACTAAACGATGATGTAATAACCTGAAAGTCCACATTAGCATTGCACAGCTCGTCTACTGCACCTTTGAATCTGTCTTGTGCTGTCCTTAATTCAATGGGCCCTTTAAGTAAAGCAATTCGCTTACTTCCCCTTCTGATAATTTCTTGTGCGGCTTTTTTTCCCCCATCCAACCCATCTGCATAAACGGAAGGATGATTATTTGTTATCCGATCTAGAAATACGACTGGAAAAGATAATTCTTCATAAAGTTTTGCCTCAGCCTGGTTTGTTGCTGAAATAATACCTATTACATTATTTTGTTTAAAAGTCTGTATATAATCTATTTCTTTTTCAGGCTTTTCATCGGCATTTCCTATAATTAAATGGAGGCCCTGCTCTTGCATTTCATCCTCTACTCCACGAGCAAGCTCAGGAAAGAACGGATTACGAATATCTGGAAGCAATAGCCCTATTAATCTTGATTTTTTCTTAAAAAGTGATCTTGCTACTTCATTTGGTTTGTAGTTTAATTCTCTAATAGCGTCGTTTACTAGCTTTCTAGTATCTTCATGTGCATAACCCTTATTGTTTAATACTCTTGAAACGGTCGCCACAGATACTCCAGCTATTTTTGCGACATCACGTATAGTAGCCATTCATTCACCTCTATCATGTAACCGGTTACACATATAGTAACATAATATTTTTTAGCATGCAACTTATTCTTGTTCATCGACTATTCGAGGATTTTTTCTCACAATTAATAATTAACGGCACAACTAGTCTACTTCCTCTAGCCGTGCCTGTTTTAAGTAAAGCTTCCGATTGACCCCTATAAGAGTTTCCCTATGCTGGGTACCTGACATAAATTTTATTATCTTGATTACTGTAGCTTCCCTCTACATAAAATTGGTATTTCTTCCACCACTTCATCACCACAAACAAGGTAAGCATAATCATATAGATTGCAGACTGGGCATATATGGTTTGGAATAATTTCTACCTTTTCACCAATTGCTACTTGATTTCTAAATTCTTCATTATAGATAATCGCATGTTCATCAAAGACTTGGTCAATATGAACATGATAGTTTTTAATATAACCTATACCAGTCGTTGCACATATTCCTTCACTCCGAGATTGCATTGTGAGACCTTTTGCACCGACATCGGTAATGACCCGTTCATTTGTTGGTTTGCTTATGACGGTTGTTAGAACACTGGCAGCACACCTCGAGTAAGTACCAATTGCATTACCTTGCGAAACATCCATTAGAATATACGTTCCAATACGAAGTTCAGTAATTCCGTCCATCACTCCAAAATCATGCATAAGCGGTGGAGTAGACCCAATGCTAACCGTTTCGAGTTTGCAGCCCATTTCCTCCGCTAGATGCGCAAAATGAAGGGTGCGTTTTTGTGCTACGTTATAGAGGCGTCGGCACTCCTCGAGGTCCTTTGCTTTGTATGTGTGACCATCGTGGGAGAAAATCCCCTTTAAATTAACATGCGAGCAATTTTTTATATATTCTACTAAACTCCTATAATCGCTCTCTTCAATTACACCTGAGCGATTCTCACCTACCTCAATTTCAATTAGAACTTGAGCAGGCTTTTGACTACCACTAAATACAGGTTCAATCATTTTGCATTGTTCAATACTATCAACGCCAAAGGAAATATCAATGGTTTCCGCAAGCTTCTTAATCCGGTTTAGTTTAGCTTCACCCACTATTTCGTTAGCAATAAATATATCGTTTAATCCATTTTCAGCCATTACTTCTGCTTCGCCAACTTTTGCTACTGTAATTCCTTTTGCACCAGCATCTACCTGTAATTTGGCTAACGCAGGCATCTTATGGGTTTTCGTATGTGGACGAAGATGAACATTATATTTATTCGCATATAATTGCATCCTCTGAATATTATCTATCATTATTTCACGATCAATTAATAAGCTGGGTGTATCTAGTTCATTCACTTTCATCTTGAATCACTCCTCATTCATTGGCTTTGTAAGTGACTTTTGACTAATTACTTTTTAATCCTGCTCCACATAAAGGAAATACTATTTGTTGATTTTTCAATCCTGGGTATTTTTCTACGTATTTTAAATATCCAGCGTAGTTTGCGGCAGATGTGATTTCAACATAAATCCCTTTTAATGCGAGCTCTTTTCTTGCCTGAATAATACTTTCCTCTGTCACGCCGATTATATCACCGTCTGTTGCCCGAATAGCTTGTAGGATTTCTGTTCCTCTTGCCGGTACAGCAATAGCAATTCCTTCTGCCAAGGTTTCAAAACTTTTTACAGGCTCGACTGTATTTCTTCCTTTCGTAAAGGAATGAACAATAGGTGCACAGTTTTCAGCCTGTACAGCAAGAATTTTAGGCATCCTCTTGATCTGTCCATTTTCCATTAACTCTTGAAAAGCAATATAGGCTCCCATTAACAATGTCCCATTTCCGACAGGAACAATGAATACATCAGGCATTTTGCCATTCAATTGTTCAAAAACTTCATAAACATAGGTTTTTGTACCTTCCCAAAAAATCGGATTATAAATATGACTGGCATAAAAGGAATGAGTGTTTTCTACCATGGCGATTGCTGCCATTGCTGTATCTTCTCTCGTTCCGGGAACCTTATGAATGACCGCGCCATGTGCCTCAATCTGCTTAATTTTTTTACTGGAGGTAGATTCGGGAACGAAAATATCACATTGGATTCCTGCCCTTGCCCCATAGGCAGCAATGGCGGTACCGGCATTCCCGCTACTGTCTGCAATAACTCTATTAATTCCAAGTTTTTTAGCTATCGATATGAGTAATACTGCACCACGATCTTTAAATGATAAAGTAGGCATATAATATTCAGCTTTTGCAAAGAGATTTTCAGATATTTTGATTAGCGGGGTGTCGCCTTCCCCTAAGGTAATTTCCTGCCAGACATCTTCCATTTCGAATGGAAGGACATCAATATATTTCCAGAGAGAATGATTTCTCGACAAGGAGGTTTTAGCAAAATCGACTGCCTTTTTTTCGTACTCAAGGTTCAGTAGGCCGCCGCACTTACATTTCCATTTATTACTATCCAGTGAATATCTAGATCGACAGTCGATACAAATATAGTTCATTATCAATCTTCTTTTTTGTCGTCAATATAGGCAACTGCCTCAATTTCAATTGAATATCCATAGTGTAATTGATTCGTAGGAACAACTGCACGGGCTGGCTTATGATCTCCGAAATACTGTTTGTATAATGAATTGACTGTATCCCATAAGGAAATATCTGAAATATAAATGGTGACTTTCATGATATCCTCTTTTATTGCACCAGCTGCTTCTAAAATATGGTCTATATTCTTCAATACCTGATTTGTTTCAGCAGTAATATCGCCACTAATTCCCACACCTGTAAAAGGATCAACTGGGAGCTGACCAGAAATAAAAAGTAAGTTCCCTTTTTGTGTTGCTGCAGAATAATGACCTGGGTTTGGTTTTGCACCATTAATTGTAATGAATTTCATAGTAATACCTTCTTCCATAGAATATATTTTACATTTTATATAAAAAGTTATATGTTATTGGTAAAAAAATACAATAGAAACCAGTTTACTAAGACTTGTTGGTTTTTCCTTTAATTTCATCAATATAGCTGTATACTGTTACTTTCGATATATTCAATTTCTCAGCTACTGTATCAATTGTGCCACGTATGAGGAATATCCCTTTCTGCTCCATAAACCGAATCATCTCAACCTTTTCATCTCGTCTTAGTTTATCTACCGGTTTAGTACCAATAATTCTTTCAATTAGGTCATTGGCAACCTCCTTTATATGCTCCATCGTATTCGTATCTTCCTGTTTTTGAATGGGATTTGGAAGATGATCTGGGTTATTGGGAATTAAGCCTGTTAACCAGT
>JAQSXG010000032.1 GCA_029256785.1 Neobacillus sp. | reverse complement strand
ATATAGTATGAAGGAGTGTTCCTAAGGAGAGCGCAGAATTGATAACAGTCTAAGTAACTGCACTCCCTCCCGATTTTTGTCGGTTTACGAAAAAACTAAATAGCTGAGATTCCGGCAGCCAATGAAGCTGCTTAACGTATACTGTAGGCAGAATGAGAGGTGTATGCTTTGGATCAACCGATTCGGATGAAGAGTAACGGACAAATAAGCGTCGTCCTCAACTCTCAAAAAAAGAAATCATTAAGCAAAGAGCTGCCTGGTCCTCAAGTTGTTCCAAAGGTCATTTCTCCTGAGCATTCAGCGCTAAGGGAGATTGAAGATGAACTCGGGGCACTGGTTGGTATGGAAGAAATGAAACGAATGATAAAAGAAATTTATGCATGGATTTATGTCAATAAAAAACGGGAAGAAATGGGTTTGAAAGCGAAGAAACAAGCACTCCACATGATGTTTAAAGGCAATCCGGGAACAGGAAAAACGACAGTAGCACGATTGATAGGAAAATTATTTTTGAAAATGAATGTTTTATCCAAAGGTCATTTAATTGAAGCGGAACGTGCTGATCTTGTTGGCGAGTACATTGGACATACTGCACAGAAAACAAGAGATTTAATAAAAAAGGCACAAGGCGGCATATTATTTGTTGATGAGGCTTATTCATTAGGACGTGGCGGAGAAAAGGATTTTGGAAAAGAAGCGATTGATACACTCGTAAAGCATATGGAGGATAAGCAGCATGAATTTATTTTAATTCTTGCAGGTTATTCACGTGAAATGGAGCATTTTTTAACGTTAAATCCAGGCCTTCATTCGCGCTTTCCATTAGTTATAGATTTCCCTGACTACAATATCGAACAATTAATGGAAATATCGAGCCGGATGCTTGTTGAACGGGAGTACTCCTTAAGCCATGAAGCTGAAAAAAAGTTAAAAGATCATTTAATCTGGGTAAAGGCAGTTCTAAGTCCTAGTGGATTTTCAAATGGTCGCTATGTTCGTAACGTGATAGAAAAATCAATTCGAGCCCAAGCGATGCGTCTGCTGATGTTAAATAGCTATGATCGGCATGAATTGATGACGTTAAGAAGCAATGATTTGGTGTTTGATGAAGATTAATAAACAAAAAATCGGCGGAAGAAATCTCCGTCGATTTTTTTAATGTGCTCTAAGGCTTCTAGATGGAAGTTTCCAATTGTGAGAATAGGATAATACCCTCAGTGCTGTAACAGCAACAAATAAGATGTAAAGCTCCCATGGGTTTGAGGCGATTTTTAAACCAATCATCAATCCAGCAAATATTGCCCAAACAGCATAAATTTCAGCTCTAAGGACAATTGGTTTTCTTCCGGCAAGTAAATCACGAATGATTCCGCCACCGATACCAGTTAAAACAGCTGCAACAATAACTGCGCTTAGCGGGTGATTCATATTCACGGCATAAATAGCTCCCTGGATTGCAAAAGCAGACAACCCTATTGCATCGAAGAAGTTTCCCCATTTTTGCCAATGCCTAAGGAGATTGTTCGGAAATAAGAACACTGCTGTTATTGACAATAGGGCAATTTGGAAAAATAAACCTTGTTCCCATAATGCTGAAACAGGTACGCCGATTAAAAGATTCCGAAAGGCTCCACCGCCAAACGCGGTAACAATGCCTAATATATATACTCCTAAAATATCATATTCTTCCTCCATTGCTACAATCGCTCCACTTACTGCAAAAGCAATGGTACCAATGATACTTAATACTTCCCATGTCATAACTGTCCAATTTCTCCTTGGTGTATACTTATTAATCAATAAAATAATAGTGCAAACAATATGATTCTATCATGCGTTGATAAATAATCAACTAAAAATTGTACTTTATTGTGACATGAAGCGAAAATTAGAGTATTGAGTTCTTTTTTGATATGATTAGGAAAAGAAAATTCAAGGAAAGCAGGGTGTTTTTTTGGAACAAGAAATGACCTTAGAAAAAGCTGTCCTGGTTGGTTGTCAAACGCAAGGAGTTGATGACGGGCGATTTCAGTATTCCATGGAAGAGTTAAGTTCCCTGACAGAAACAGCTAAAGGGGAAGTGTTAATCACAGTCGTTCAAAAAAGGGAGCGAATCCATTCTGCGACCTATATAGGAAAAGGAAAAGTTGAGGAGCTCAAGGCACTTGTAGAGGAACTGGAAGCAGACATCGTTATTTTTAATGATGAGTTATCACCGAGCCAGAAGCGAAATCTTGCTACAGAAATAAGTGCACGGATTATTGACCGAACCCAACTGATACTTGATATTTTTGCACAGAGAGCCCGATCTAAAGAGGGTAAACTGCAGGTTGAATTAGCACAGCTTCAATACCTGCTCCCACGTCTAGCAGGACAAGGGGTTGCATTGTCCCGACTTGGTGCAGGTATTGGAACAAGAGGTCCAGGTGAGTCAAAGTTAGAATCTGATCGCCGTCATATTCGTAGAAGAATTGATGAAATCAAGACTCAACTCTCTGTCGTTGTCCAACATCGCGATCGCTATAGAGAGAGAAGAAAAAAAAATAAAACCTTTCAAATTGCAATTGTCGGATATACAAATGCAGGTAAGTCGACGCTATTCAACAGGCTGACTGAGGCGGAATCATTTGAGGAAAATCAATTGTTTGCCACACTTGACCCGATGACACGTAAGTTAATTCTGCCAAGCGGCTATCAAACATTAGTTACAGACACAGTAGGATTTATCCAGGACCTGCCAACCTCACTAATCGCTGCCTTCCGCTCTACATTAGAAGAGGTGAAAGAGGCTAACCTACTCCTTCATGTTGTAGATATGTCTAATGCCGACTACTTCCAACATGAAAAAACAGTAAATAAGTTGTTAGAGGACTTGGGAGTGAAAGATATCCCACAGTTAACTGTTTATAATAAGCAGGACATTCGCCTACCGGATTTTGTTCCAACAGCAAATACACCCTTAGCCTTTATCAGTGCTTTTGATAAAGAAGATCGAAATGAACTAAAAAGAAAGATGGAGCAATTAATAATTGAAATGATGGATCCGTACCATGTCAGCATCCCGTCAACTGAAGGAAAACTGCTATCACAATTGAAAAATGAGACGATTTTAAGGGAATTAAGTTTTGATGAAGAAAGTGAACGATACGAGTGTAAAGGGTTTACAATCATCGATCATCAAATTAGCGGGGAATTACAGAAATACAAAAGTAGATAGGAGACACAACATGTTTCAACAGTTAAAAAATGGGGAAAAACTTCAGCAATTTGTAAATGAAGCAGAACAACAAATTGCTGGGGTACATAAAGCAATTGATGAAAAAATTGAAACGAACCAGTTTCGCGTACTAAAAAGCTATCAAAAACATAGGGTAAGCGATTCGCATTTTATCCCGACTACAGGGTATGGCTATGATGATAGCGGTAGGGATACGCTTGAATCAATTTATGCAGATGTGTTTGGCGGTGAGTCGGGTCTAGTTCGTACACAAATTATTTCAGGAACACATGCAATATCGATTTCACTTTTTGGTGTACTTCGTCCAGGTGACGAACTTCTTTATATCACAGGGAAGCCTTATGATACCCTTGAAGAAATTGTGGGAATTCGCGGGAATGGGAATGGCTCATTAAAGGAATTTGGTATTTCTTATAATAGTGTATCCTTGACTGATGCTGGGGGTATAGATTGGAATGAGGTTGCTACTCAGATCAAACCTAATACAAAAATGGTTGGAATTCAGCGGTCGAAAGGGTATGCAACTAGACCATCCTTTACCATTTCTGAGATTAAAGAGATGATCACATTTGTTAAAGAAATTAAAGAGGATATTGTTGTTTTCGTTGATAACTGCTATGGAGAATTTGTTGAGGAATTAGAGCCGTGCCATGTTGGGGCAGATTTAATGGCAGGATCCCTCATTAAAAATCCAGGTGGAGGTATTGCAAAGACAGGCGGTTATATCGTTGGTAAGAAACAGTATGTTGAAGCGTGTTCCTACCGGTTAACATCACCAGGTATAGGGGCAGAGGCAGGGGCATCACTATATAGTCTCCAAGATATGTATCAAGGTTTTTTCCTTGCGCCTCATGTGGTGGGTCAGGCCTTAAAAGGTGCTGTCTTTACTGCAGCACTTTTAGAAAAATTAGGGATGAACTCTTCACCTAAATGGAATTCGACTCGGACTGATTTAATTCAATCAGTACAATTTGATAATCGAGATAAAATGGTAGCATTCTGTCAGGCTATTCAGTATGCTTCACCGATTAATTCCCATGTTACTGCCTACCCTGCCTATATGCCGGGCTATGAGGACGATGTTATAATGGCGGCTGGAACGTTTATTCAAGGTGCGAGTATCGAGCTAACAGCCGATGGCCCTATTCGACCACCTTATGTCGCCTATGTTCAAGGTGGTCTTACCTACGCACATGTGAAAATGGCAGTCTGTATAGCTGTTGACAGCTTAGTTGAAAAAGGATTAATACAACTTAATTAGGGTAAAATTACAAAAAGGATAACTTATAATTGGTTATCCTTATTTTTTTAGGCTCAGTTAAAGTACACTGTTGATTTTTTAACTTGTTGATTGGAGCGAAAGGGGCTCGACTCCTGCGGGATGAACGAGCTGAGTGAGACCCCACAGATCGGAACGATCGAGGAGGCTCACGGGCGAGCCCGCGGAAAGCGTAGCGCCTCGTGACAGGCAAAGACCGCCTGTCCCTGCGATGATTAATCAAGGAAGCTTTCCTTAGTGTAGCGCAAATCAACAGCTAAGTTTAACTGAGCCTTTTTTTAAAAAACCATGTTAGAAAACCTAACATATGATTGACATCTTTTCTAACACGAAATATAATACAAATATAAATTAACAAACAGGAGGAGAAATTAAAGTGAGTGGAAAGGAAATTCGCCGTTCCATGCCACTGTTTCCAATTGGAACCGTCATGCAACTAACCGAACTAACAGCGAGGCAAATTCGTTATTATGAGGAGCACGAATTGATTTCTCCAGCTAGAACAGATGGAAACAGAAGAACCTTTAGTCTAAACGATATCGATAGACTATTAGAAATTAAAGACTTAATTGATCAAGGTGTCAATATGGCCGGGATTAAACAACTTCTTCTAGTAAAAGCACAACAGTCAAATATACAAGAAAATCAAGAAGAGAAAACGAAACAAGAATTAACAGATGAACAATTAAGAAATCTACTTCGTCAAGAATTACAACAAGCAGGGAGATTCAATCGTTCTCCTTTACGGCAAGGAGATATGTCAAGGTTTTTCCATTAAGGTAATTAAATTAATAGTTGGGGGTAATAACAATGGCAAAGTTTACGAGAGAAGATATTAAGAGATTAGCACAGGAAGAAAACGTAAAGTTTATTCGACTACAATTTACAGATATCCTTGGAACGATTAAGAATGTAGAGATTCCAATCAGCCAATTAGAAAAAGCACTAGATAACAAAATGATGTTTGATGGTTCATCAATCGAAGGATTTGTAAGAATCGAAGAATCAGATATGTACCTTTTCCCGGATCTTGACACATGGGTAGTGTTCCCTTGGACTGCTGAAAAAGGAAAAGTTGCTCGTTTGATTTGTGATATTTATACACCTGATGGTCAACCTTTTGCAGGTGACCCTCGCAATAACTTAAGAAGAGTGCTGAAAGAAATGGAAGAACTTGGCTTTACACACTTTAACCTTGGTCCTGAGCCGGAATTCTTCTTATTTAAATTAGATGCTAAAGGTGAACCAACATTAGAGTTGAATGATAATGCAGGATACTTTGATTTAGCACCAACAGACTTAGGTGAAAACTGTCGTCGTGATATTGTGCTCGAATTAGAAGAAATGGGCTTTGAAATTGAGGCTTCTCATCATGAAGTGGCACCAGGACAACATGAAATTGACTTCAAATATGCAGATGCACTTACAGCTTGTGACCAAATTCAAACATTTAAATTAGTAGTTAAAACGATTGCTAGAAAACACGGCTTGCATGCAACCTTTATGCCAAAGCCACTATATGGTGTTAATGGATCTGGAATGCACATGAATCTTTCCTTGTTCAAAGATGGGGTAAATTCATTTGCTGAGCCAACAGGTGATTTAGGAATGAGTGATACTGCTCGTCAATTTATTGCAGGTATCTTAAAACATGCACCAAGCTTTACAGCTGTAACAAATCCAACAGTGAATTCATATAAACGCCTTGTTCCTGGCTACGAAGCACCTTGCTATGTAGCATGGTCTGCAATGAACCGTTCACCATTAGTTCGGATTCCTGCTTCCCGTGGATTAAGTACTCGAGTAGAAGTAAGAAGCGTAGATCCATCAGCAAATCCTTATCTAGCAATGGCAGTACTTCTAAAAGCAGGTCTTGATGGAATTAAGAATAAATTAACAGCTCCAGCACCAGTCGACCGTAATATATATGTAATGAGTAAGGATGAAAGATTGGAAGAAGGGATTATTGATCTTCCTGCAACCCTTGCACAAGCATTAGACCAACTAAAGTCTAACGAAGTCATTGTTTCCGGTCTTGGAGAACATATCTTTGAACACTTTGTTGAAGCTAAAGAAATTGAGTGGGATATGTTCCGTACAGTCGTTCATCCTTGGGAACGCGAGCAATATATGTCCATGTATTAATATCTTTAAAGCCTTGTCGCTCTTGCGGCAGGGCTTTTTTTGTTTGTCGGCACCATAGTTATTTATGTGCTAGAAAAACAAATTAGATGTCCCTCATAATCGTGATGAAGCTGATTAAAATATCAGAAATAATTCTCTTTAAACAAAAAAACCAGTGCAGATTAACTGCACTGGGTGAACTTCGATGTACTAATGTAAGTGGCGATAAACGCCGATAACTTTACCTAAGATAGATACATTTCTTAAAATGATTGGTTCCATCGTAGAGTTTTCCGGTTGTAAACGGACGAAATCTTTTTCTTTAAAGAATCTTTTGCAAGTAGCTTCATCTTCTTCGGTCATTGCTACTACAATATCCCCGTTATTTGCTGTGTGTTGCTGTTTTACAATTACATAATCTCCATTGAGAATTCCTGCTTCTATCATACTCTCACCCATGATTTCAAGCATAAATACCTGTTCATCGGCCGGTGCTAGTCTTTCAGGTAATGGAAAGTATTCCTCAACATTTTCGATTGCGGTTATAGGTATACCTGCTGTAACTTTACCAACGACAGGAACATTCACTACATTGTTTCGTGGAATACTCGCATTTTCATCCACTTCTAAAATTTCGATTGCTCTTGGCTTTGTTGGGTCTCTTCTAATAAGTCCTTTGCTTTCTAATCTTGCTAAGTGCCCGTGAACAGTAGAACTTGATGCTAGTCCAACTGCTTCTCCTATTTCCCTAACGGAAGGCGGATAGCCCTTTTTCTTAACTTCCCCTTTAATAAACTCCAGGATATCCTGCTGCCGTTTTGATATCTTTGTCATAATAAGATGCACCTCACTCTATATGTATTGTTGCATTTATTATAGCATGTTCGTAATTTCAATACAAACATAAGTTCGAATGAGTATCCCCATAGCTAAAGCTAGGGGTTTCGAAAGAATAGGCTTAATATGCCCCATTGTCTTTACGTGGGCTACCACAAGTCCCGCTAATACATCAGGCAGAAGCCTTCAGCTTTACTTTTTTCTTGTTTTTTATTATGGCGATTTTTTTTGGTGCCTGAAGAAAACTTGCTCTACCTAGTCCTTCAAAAGCGTCCTTTTTATGTTTGCGAACAATATTTAGTGCTCCATTCACATCTGCGTGAATTCGAATCTTCGACCCTTTTAGTTTGTAAAAAGCCCTCGTACATCGGTATCCACTGAATGTGCTTTGGTGTTCTTCACCGTAGGTGGGAATCGGATCATTGTTCAAGAAACTAGATTTTGAGGTATAGCTTTCTTCTCGGTCAATGACTTGAATCCCTAGGCCTTCGGCCTTATATTTTATCATCTCGATGAAGGTTGCATAGGGAATTTGAATGAAGGTTTGTTTATCTTCCTTGTTTAGACCTACATCCATCTTCCAACCGACATTTTTTCCTATGATGATGCTGTCAATGGTTCTTTCTTGAGCAATCTCTACCACTTTGGCACTTGCATTGTGTAAGAAATCCATGACCCGATTTTTTCTTTTTCGATCCAAATAAATCAAATGCTTGGTTGTAAAGATCCCTTCTTTTGGCCCTTTTCCATTTCGAATGATACTCGTGTATTTAGCTTTTAACTTGTTGTAGTATTGATTAATTGATTTTAACCTTGTGCCCTTGATAAGCAGGGGTTTTAACCCCGTGTTATCGATGATGGTTGCTAGGTTATCTACTCCCAAATCAATACCCATTATTCGTTTTGGTTCGAATACAAATTCATTGATTTGTTTTTCTGATCTTATAATTGCCTTTTCATGTTCCACTTTGAAGACAACTTCCATTACATAACGACCATAAGAAGGCACAATACGAACTTGTTGTAGCCTTCCTCCTAAATGGGCTACCTTCCCGAGTTTTAATTGAAGTTGGGTTCCTGGTAATTTGAGTACATCTCCTTCTTTAATTTTGGTAATTTGATTTGTCAAATAGCATGCGGTTCGTCCATTCTTCGATTTGTACCTTGGAATTTTTGGCTTTCCTGTAAAGCTAGCAGGATTAACTTTATATTTCTTTGATGCTTCGAAAAAACTTTTCCAATCATCAAATACCTTCTTCATCGTTTGTTGATTGGATTGAGAAGGCATGACTGTATAATCGACTTGTTTCATGACTTTAAATAGGGCCTCTACAAAACTATACCCAATGAATGATTTCTCTTGGCAAGGCATAGAATAGAGGTTTAATTTCGGTTCGATACTTTCCCCATTTTCATCCACTTTTTTAGGCTTTAATAAAGCATTTTTGTAGCTTTTCTGACGAATTTCATTCATTTTTGGTAGATGAGTTTCGATATCCGTTAGTACCTGAAGCTGATTTTCATTTTTCTTTTCTCTTTTAAAAGCTGTATATACCTGTCTAATGTAGTAGTTTGTAATGTTGTACAAATTTTTTGATTTAAAACAAAGAGAATCACAGTAGTCAAACAACTCATGACCTGGATGAATTTGTATTTTAAAAGACTTGTACAAGGTAATACACACCTCCTTGAAGGGGAACTAATGTTCTATATATTCAATTATATCAAGAAGTATCAAAGATGTATAGTGAAAACACCTACATATTAAAGAAAAATCCACTAAAAAACAGCTTATATCCCTATATCTAAAGTTAGGGGTATTACGCTGTTTTTGATAAAATGTTGACAACAAACAAATGTTCGTATTATAATAAAAAGTAATTAAACGAACATACATTCTAGCGAGGGGTTTTTACTAATGAATAAAATATGGAATCAATATTCTTATGCTATTTTTTTAATAATTCTAAGCTGCTGTTTAGCCTTTATCTTATCCCTTAGGTTTTCATCTGGTTCAGAGGAAGACTTCTTAATGATAACAGTTTCTGAAGGAGATTCACTTTGGGGAATTTCCAATCAATTTTCTAGTCAACATGGATTATCCAACAAAGAATTCATCAAATGGGTTAAGCTCCATAATAATATTGAAGAGGATCAAATTTTCCCTGGAGAAGAAATTATTATCCCTGTAAATCAACAAACATGGTCATCGACAGAATTAGCGAGTGCTCTTAGTGAATAGAAAGAGAGAATAATACCAATGAAATCAATTATCTATTGTCGTGTTAGTACGAATAAGGAAACACAGGAAACATCCCTTATGCGTCAAGAAGAAGAGTTAAAACATTTAGCAAACCAGCATAATTTTGATGTGGTTGAGATTATTAAAGAACAAGCAAGCGGGTTTGACCTTGAAAGAGACGGGATATTGCACTTGTTAGACCAAATAAAGCAACATAACATACAGGCTGTATTAATCCAAGATGAAACAAGACTAGGGAGAGGGAATGCAAAAATTGCGCTTTTACATTGTATCCTAAAAGAAAATGTGAAACTTTTTAGTATCTCTCATAATGGTGAACTGCAGTTATCAGAATCGGATTCAATGGTATTAAAGATTGTCAGTATGGTCGAAGAATACCAGAGGAAATTACATAATATTAAAATCAAACGCGGTATGAAAAGAGCGGTTAGTCAGGGTTATAAACCAGAAAAGAATTTAAAGAATCTCGGTGAACATTCTGGAAGAGAAAAAGTAGAGCTCCCAATTGAAGAGATTGTTCGGCTGAGGAAAAATGGCTTAACTTTCTCAGAAATAGCAGCTACGCTTAGAGGGTTTGGTTATAATACTTCCAAAGCAACAGTTCATAGAAGATACCAAGAATATCACCAAACAGAAGTAGATTAGACCCTCTGCCTTGTCAGATGGTCATTTTTTTAGTAAAATCATTCTTTATGAAGTAGTATGAAAGCTGCGTAAAAGCAAATTGTTTTTTAAGCATTATGTAGATTGTAGCGGAAATCAACATATATCAGTAAATAAAATCATAAGGGGGTTCTACTTTGCTCTCCAAAGAAAAAATGGCGAGAATTAATGAATTAGCCAACAAGGCGAAAACTTCTGGTCTAACCGAAACAGAAGCAAAAGAGCAATCAGCATTGAGAAGTGAGTATTTAACAACTTTCCGAAGCAGTATGTTAGATACACTTACGAATACAAAATTCATTGACCCTAAGGGTAATGATGTAACACCTGAAAAAATTAGGGCAAGAAAAAAGAATAATTTGCATTAAACATCAGGAGAACAAATTTTGTTTTCCTTTTTTACATATTGCGCCTTAACTGTGGCAAAATATGAAACAATATGACTTTTATAGCTAATTTTCATGTTATTTGTTGAATAAACAGCCGTTGAACTATAATATTAAGTTGTTATGGTTTTAATCCTAGAATCAGGAGTGATATTAATTATGTTTGAAAAGATTGATGAATTATCAGTAACCTCGATCCGAACCCTTTCAATTGATGCAATTGAAAAAGCTAATTCAGGACATCCTGGAATGCCAATGGGTGCCGCACCTATGACATATACGTTATGGACTCGCTTTATGAATCACAATCCGAAAAACCCAAAATGGTTTAATCGTGATCGATTTGTACTATCTGCTGGTCATGGTTCTGCTTTATTATACAGCATGCTCCATTTGTCAGGTTATAACCTTTCGATGGAAGATCTAAAACAGTTCCGCCAATGGGGAAGTAAGACACCCGGACATCCGGAATATGGTCATACGGAAGGTGTTGAAGCTACCACTGGACCATTAGGTCAAGGGATTGCTATGGCCGTTGGTATGGCAATGGCTGAGCGACATACGGCTAGTGTTTACAATAAAGAGAAATATGAACTTGTAAACCATTTTACATATAGTATTTGTGGTGATGGCGACTTAATGGAAGGTGTTTCAGCAGAGGCTGCATCGCTGGCAGGCCACTTGAAATTAGGGCGTTTAGTTGTTTTATATGATTCAAACGATATTTCTCTTGATGGTGATTTAAATAAATCCTTCTCTGAGAGTGTTAAAAACCGTTTCTTGTCATATGGATGGCAGTACCTTCGTGTAGAAGATGGCAACAATCTTGATGAAATTTCGAAAGCACTTGAAGATGCGAGGAATGATCTCGAGAAACCAACGATGATTGAAGTTAGAACAGTAATTGGATACGGTTCACCGAACCGTGCCGGTACTTCTGGAGTTCATGGTTCACCGCTTGGAGCAGATGAGTTAAAACTTACAAAAGAAGCGTATAAGTGGACGTTTGAAGAAGATTTCCATGTGCCTAATGAGGTGTATGATAACTTCCAAAAGCTTATTGTTGAAAATGGTGCGAAAAAGGAAAAAGAATGGAACGATCTATTTGCACAATATAAAAACGAGTTTCCAGAATTAGCTGCACAGCTTACCCAAGCATTGAACAATGAACTTCCTGGAGGATGGGATAAGGATATTCCTGTCTATAGTGAAGGTAAGAGTATTGCGAGCCGTGCATCCTCTGGTGAAGCGTTAAATGGAATTGCTAAAAACTTGCCGATCTTGATTGGTGGATCTGCTGACCTTGCAGGTTCGAATAAGACGATGCTAAAAGGAACTGGCGACTTTATGCCGGGTTCTTATGAGGCGAGAAATATTTGGTTCGGAGTCCGTGAGTTTGCAATGGGTGCTGCGATGAACGGGATTGCTCTTCATGGCGGGGTAAAAGTATTTGGAGGAACATTCTTTGTATTCTCTGATTACCTCCGTCCAGCAATTCGCCTTGCTGCTTTAATGGGCTTACCAGTTACTTATGTATTTACTCATGACAGCATTGCTGTTGGTGAAGATGGTCCAACACATGAACCAGTCGAACAACTTGCTGCTTTACGTGCAATGTCAGGTTTATCTATCATTAGACCTGCTGATGGTAATGAAACAGCAGCTGCATGGAAGCTTGCTGTTGAATCTACAAATATGCCAACAGCTCTAATTTTGACACGTCAAGATTTACCTACTATAAAAGATACCGATAAAAATGCCTATGATGGGGTTTCAAAAGGTGCTTATGTTATCTCACCTTCTGAAAGAGAAACGCCAGACGCACTATTACTTGCAACGGGTTCTGAAGTAGGTCTAGCTGTTGAGGCACAACAAGCTTTAGCAGGTGATGGTATCCATGTTTCTGTTGTAAGCATGCCTTCATGGGATCGTTTCGAACAGCAATCGGCTGAGTATAAAGAATCAGTCATTCCAAAAGGCGTGAAAAAACGTCTTGGAATTGAGATGGGTTCATCATTTGGCTGGCACAAATACACTGGTGATGAAGGTGATATTCTAGCTATTGATCACTTCGGTGCATCAGCTCCAGGAGAAAAGATTATGGAGGAATTTGGATTTAGTGTGAACAACGTCGTTGCACGTGTGAAAGCACTTCTTCAAAAATAAAACATAAAAATGACTATCAAAGGTTAATTTGATAGTCATTTTTTTATTTGTTTCATACCCTACAGTAAACAATCAAAGGGTGATCACCATGGTGAAGAAGGTATTATTGTTTGGAGACGTTGGTGTAGATGATACGGTAGCTCTTTTATATGGTTATTTTGATGATCAAATTGAAATCGTAGGTGTCGTTGCCGATTATGGAAATGTCTCTCGTGAGATGACCTTACGGAATATTCATTACTTAATTAGACTATTTAACATTCCTGAAGTAAAAGTAATTTTGGGAGCCCAAAAGCCAATGACAGGAGAAGAGCCGACATTCTATCCAGAAATCCATGGCGCTCACGGCTTGGGACCGATTCAACCTACTGAAATGCCAAACCTTGAGGAATCACAGCTCGAGAACTTTTATGAGATTGTCAATTTAATCAATCAATACAAAGGTGAATTAACCATTGTCAATACAGGACGGCTTACCTCCTTAGCTACAATGTTCATTTTATACAGTGAATTAATGGAACACGTGAAAGAGATTTACGTTATGGGAGGTGCCTTTTGGGTGCCAGGTAATGTAACAGCAGTATCTGAAGCTAATTTTCATGGAGATCCAATAGCGGCGAATATTGTTTTAAGATATGCAACAAATTTAACTATCATCCCTTTGAATGTTACGGACAGAGCAATCGTGACACCAGAAATGCTGAACTACATTCATGCAAAAGGGAGGGTTAGAATCCTTAAACCAATGCTTGATTATTATTATAATTTTTATAAAAAACGAAATCCTGCTATTTTGGGTAGTCCGGTTCATGATGCTCTAACGTTAATGGCTACCATTCACGAGGATTGGTTTACATTTTGGGAGCTGCCAGTCCACATTAGTACTGCAGAAGGTATTACAAGAGGTCACTCCATTGCAGATATACGTCCTTGGATGGTGTTCGATAAGAAGGATAGGAAACATCGAATCGCTTTTGACTTTACCTATAACAAATTCTTTTCTGACTTTATGACCACTATGACAGGCGAACAATTTTAACTATAACCTAAAACCCCTCTTCTAAAAAAAGGAGAGGGTTAAAACATGAAAAATAATACGATAGTTATCATTAAATAAATAGGGATTCTTTTATGACAAGAAGTTTATTTGTAATATATAATAATATTTGTAAGAATCATACAAATTCGACAATAACAGTGGAAGTTTTCGTCGCAGAAAGACAAATGTTTTACTAGTGTTTCTGTATAATGAATAAAAGGGTACAACGAAGGAGAGAACTGCGTTGAGAAAATATCAGCTTTATTTAATAGAAGATGAATTTGCTGCCCATTACTTCGGAAGAGAGCGTATGTTTTATGAGCTATTTAAGGAACATGAAAAAGCATCTGGAGAACTTAAACTTATCACTAAAAAACAAATTTCTTATATAACTAAAACACTAGAAGTTCTAAAGCTTCATCAATTACTTCAAAAACAACTAGGAAAAAATAAGGGTTTTCGTGCAGAACATGGTACATACTCTATTGAATTAAGTGGAAAACTAAGCATGGCAAGTATGGAAGTTTATCAAGATTTAATAACGATTGAAGCAAGTGGTAGCTATGAAGCAGAGACTGTTTTCTTCGAAGTTCTAAGAAAGTGTGAATCTTCCTTCTTGGCATTGGATATTGACCATCAGCGGTTTGGTTGGCTTAGACCAATAAAAGAAAGAAAATATGTCTAGTCTGTTTGAAAGGATATTGTGTAATCCTTCTTTTTTTAGTACACTGTATGATAGACAACATGAAGGAGGAAGTTTAAATGGGTACAGGTTTATGGATTCTAGTTGTTATACTAGCACTAGTAGCTGGTGTAGCTCTAGGATTTTTCATTGCTCGTAGGTATATGATGAGCTACTTAAAGAAAAATCCGCCAATTAATGAACAAATGTTAAAGATGATGATGATGCAAATGGGACAAAAACCATCACAGAAAAAGATTAACCAAATGATGGCTGCTATGAATAAACAGCAAGGCAAATAAATACAGGACAAGCACTCATAATTATGGGTGCTTTTTTTGTGGGCTAATATAAACTAAAGTATCTTAATCTTTCTTATTTTAAAAATCTTTGGTAAAATAAATTTCGGAATGCGAATTGATTTTCCTGCAATAATGGTTATTGTTGGGCAGTCATCATTGTATTATTTTTTGTTTCGGGGGAATTTACGTGAGAGTATTTTTGGATTTAGGTTGGTTTTTTAAACAAGAGAAAAAAGCGTACATATCTGGGATTGTCATCTTACTGTTCGTAGCATTCCTTCAATTAGTGCCTCCAAGAGTCATAGGGATCGTTGCCGACGAAATACATAATGGAACACTGACAAAACAAGTGCTCCTTGAGTGGATGCTCATCATTACTGGTGCTGGAATCGGTATGTATGTATTAAGATATTTTTGGAGAATCATGATTTTTGGCTCATCTGTCAAACTTAGCAAACTGTTAAGAAATAGGCTGTATCATCATTTTACAAAAATGTCTCCAGCATTTTATCAAAAACGAAGGATAGGCGACCTCATGGCGCATGCAACCAATGATTTATCAGCTATACAACAAACTGCTGGTGCTGGTGTGCTAACTTTAGTTGATTCGCTCTCAACGGGAGGTTTTGTTATCCTTGCGATGGGATTCACGATTAGCTGGAAATTAACATTAATTTGTTTGCTTCCGATGCCATTAATGGCGATTCTAACTAGTTGGTTTGGAACGATGCTCCATCGTACGTTTCATAAGGCACAGGAAGCTTTCTCGGCATTAAATGATAAAACTCAGGAAAGCATCACAGGGATAAAAGTTATTAAAACGTTTGGACAAGAAAAAGAGGATATAGAGGATTTTCGAAAGCAATCAGAGGATGTTGTACAAAAAAATATCATTGTGGCAAAGATTGAT
>JAQSXG010000565.1 GCA_029256785.1 Neobacillus sp. | reverse complement strand
GCAGATACTGTTGAAATGCTAGATTGTTGCAATCAACTTGGAATTGCCTATGTAAATTCGGCTTTAGAAAATACGTTTGTCGATGACAATGAAGACCTATACCAAGGGTTTCCTCTCATTGAACGACTTCGATATTTTGAAAAATATAAAGATCAGTTTATAAATACGACAGCAATTGTTTGTTCTGGTATGAATCCAGGTGTAGTTCAATGGATGGCTATCAAACTATTAGCTGAAAATCCAGATGAACAGCCACTCGCCTGCTATATTGTCGAGCATGATACTTCGTTTTATAAAGATAAAACAAGGGCAAAAAGAAATGTCATCTACACTACTTGGTCACCTGATTGTTTTTTAGATGAGGCTATATCTAGCTATCCTATGTTTATGAGCCATAGGACACCACTTTTTCTCTACGAAAACGTTTATGACCTAGAATTTAGTATCACTTTGGGAAGTAAAAAATTTGCGGGATGTTTGATGCCACATGAAGAAGTGTATACACTCTGTAAACGCTTTGATTTCGAAAGTGGATTCATCTATAAAGTAAATGATTATACGACAAAGCTTATTCGTGAAAATCTGGATGATACAGATAAAATCTGGGACTTTGAGATGAAAGTACTGGATCCGTTAGATTCACCACTTGATGGAGAAGATTTAATAGGTGTACTTCTGGTCTATCCGGATAAAGAGAAGTATTTGTACAACGTATTAGATAATGAATCAATATTTGCTGATTACAAAACAAATGCTACCTATTTTCAAGTAGCCTGTGGAATATATGCATCTTTGTCGGTACTTCTAAACGATTCAATACCTAAAGGCGTATATTATGTAGACGAACTATTACTAGAAACAAATACAAACTTCGAAAAATATCTTACCCATTATATGACAAATTTTATTATTGGAGAAAATAAACAATCTGAAGGTCTTTTACTTCAAAGAATGAAAAATTATCGTTCCTAGGACAGGCACTCTATCCACATTCCAGGCTATAAATGAGAGTGTTATGAAGTAACCTGCAAAATTATTATGCAGGTTACTTTTATCATTTTTATTTAATTTAACTAACACCTTGCTCTTTTTTCCATGAACCTTGCATCTTACGAATTGAGACAATTTGACCAATATGATAGACGTTATGAAGGGTTATACTGGAAAGGGATTCTGACCAAGTTTCTTTTGACCCTTCTTTAACTGCTTGATCTAATTTTCCTTCTTCGCACTGTCCAATCGTATCGGACCAATTTATTATTACGGTATTAAAACGTTCAATAACCTCTTGCCAATCCAGTACCTCCAAAAATGTAAAGGTAAAATTATTATCCCCAGCCATCTTCTCATTAGGAATACCTTTGAACAGATTTAGAAACCTTTCATTCCAAAACACTAAATGAGTTACGATTTCCCTTATTGAATTCTCCCTATCAGACTTTTTCCATACAGCCTGCTCAGGTGTTAAATCAGCAACAGCGCTTTGAAACGATACAAACCAATAGCTCTTTTTTTGAATGCATAAAAATTGCTCTATCAGGATATCTTTTCTACTCATTTAAACAGCTCCCAAACTATTCTAGTTTCAGTTGTAGTAATTCCTCTTTTACTTGTTCTCTTTTTAAATTATATGACTGCCATGGTAAATCGACTATAAGGGCTTCCTGCTTTCGCTCGATCAAAATGTCCCGTAAACCCGGTATAGTTTGGTCTTTTTCATATAGGTCCATTAACCCCATTACACCCGAATAGGACATATTATTAAGATGATAAATATCAATTTTACCGCTCTGTTCATAGCGTTCGATATTTTGAGTGACAATGATTCTTTCAAGATCAATGGCATTAATCGCGGTATAATAGAGTAATGAACTAATAAAATAAAAATGAACTAACGATAGTTTTTCAATCCAAATTTTCACGAGGGTATACATAAAGATTACCACAAGAAAAATCATAAACGAATGCGACATAATCCGAATAAATGTAAACCCATAAGCTTCTTCGTACATACTTAATCGTAGGAATGCCGAACATAACATCACTCCGCTCACTAGTACCAGGACAGTTAACAGGATTTGAACGAATTTACTTATAAAAACTGACATACGATTAACAAAGTTTAAGACAAAAATAATAATTGATAGATTAATGAGAGTCACAAATAGGAGTTCAAAAAAACCTTTTCTTGCATACTCGGCATAGGTAAAGTCACCTTGCAATGTCCCGCTAAAGAAATATTTAAACTGAACCACTGTGAATAACAGATAGACCGCATTAATTAACACAAGAACTGTTATCGCAATAATCGCATCCATTTTAAATGAGTGGACATTTATATCCTGTTGGATTGCTTTAATTTGTTTCTTGAACAGAACTTGCAGTAGACCAAAGAATGCAAAGGTATAAAAAAGAATAATGATTACTCTCATTACTGTTTCAGCATTAACTACTTCAAACCAATGCGGGATGCCCCCGATAAGTAGTTCAAAATGGGAATCTGCTGACATGAGGAGTCTTAAAACAACAAATAAAACAGGGATTGATAACAGTAGTTCGATTAAGACCTTCTTCCACACTAAGTACTTACTTTCATCAACCCCTGACTTTACTATTTTACCTAGTGTTCCTGCAAATTTAAAATTGTACTTAAACGCATCTATTAGACGGGTAAATATATATGAAATAAAAATAGGTTTATTCCATGGCATGCTTTTTTGACTTGTAATTAAAACTAAATGCAATACAACCATTCCCGGTATGACTAAAATATTTAGAGCAGTTAAGAGTGTACTATTATTTAGAAAAAAGCTGGCGGATAAAAGCCAGATACAAATAAGGATAAGATATCCGAATCGTTGATGAGAAAATGTAAAACCACGGTACCGCCAAAAAAATAAAGTATAAAACGCCAAAATAAAAATGGGATAGGATATCCCTATTTCACCTCGAAAAAATGATTCTTCTGCAAAGATACCTAACAGGAGGCAAAGTATCAGAAAGATCCAATCTGATTTTCCAATTTTCAGTTCCATCTTCATCCCTCATTACATAGTTACTCTACATACATAGTTTTTCTATGTATATAGGCAAAAAAAGTACCTATATCGATGCTTTCTTTCCCCACCGATAGCCAATCACACTGACTGGATAAAGGATGATGGTGAAGAGGATACAAGCAATAATAAATGTTCTTGTTAATAATGGTTCAAACCATGAATGCGGTATAATCTCAAAAACAGTTAAAATCATAAGCAAAATATTTGGGATAAGCGACAGGATAAATGTTCTTTTCAGTAACGGTCTACCACCATGGCCAAAGCCCTTACCGATTTCATAGCCCAGTAATGCCCAGAAAAATAAATATAAAATTGCAATTAATGTTGGAATTGCGGTTAAATAACTCCAAACAAGTGATACCCATTTCCAC
>JAQSXG010000031.1 GCA_029256785.1 Neobacillus sp. | reverse complement strand
GATGATAGGCAAAGTGCTAACATTCTTCACAGAAACTTATGCTTTTTTTTATTAAAATATGAATTTCCATGAATGAATTCCAAAATATTAAAAGATATTGTAGGTATGCTAAAATAAGTACATATATCTTGAGGAGGTAACATATGTCTGAGCAAAAGAAGGTATTGGGAGAGGAAAGGAGAACCTTGATTCTGCAGGTTCTGAAGGATAGTCCTGTTCCACTAACAGGTAGCGAGCTGGCTACTAGAACGAATGTGAGCAGGCAGGTTATCGTTGGGGATATTACGTTGCTCAAGGCAAGAAATGAACCGATTATTGCCACGAGCCAAGGCTATCTTTATTTTAAGCAAAATTCAAATTCTCCTATTTTTGAGAGAACGATTGTTTGCCAACACCAACCAGAAGATACCGAAAGAGAGCTAAATTTGTTAGTTGACCATGGTGTGTTGGTTAAGGATGTTAAAATAGAGCATTCTGTATACGGTGATTTGACTGCGTCGATCATGGTTTCGAATCGGCAAGAGGTTAAGCAATTTTTAACGAATATGAAGGAGACAAATGCATCGTTACTTTCTGAATTGACTAACGGCATCCACCTACATACCATTTCAGCCGGCAATACCCAAGCACTGGACAAAGCAGAAGCCGCCTTAAAGGAAGCAGGCTTTTTGATAGAATACTAAAAGAATCCAATGAGATGGGTTCTTTTTGTTTTGTGTAAAATAATTCGGTAATACTTCCCCAAATAAAAAAAGCACCGAGCATATGCCCAGTACTTAGTTTAGTTCAATCATAACCGACGGGTAGCTGCCTAGCATTTTAACACTGCAGCCGAGCGCTTCAAGCTCTTGCATGGCTCCCGGAATTAAAACTTCATCCAACTTCATTTCTAAATCTATAATGAAAAAATAATTGCCTATTCCCGTTTTCATCGGTCTAGATTCAATTTTAGATAGGTTTAATCTTCGCCAAGCGAAAGCTGATAACACCTGATGAAGCGCTCCAGCCATGTCTGACGGCAACGTAACCATCAGCGTGGTCTTATAATGTGTTGAGCCGCTTATTTCTTGGAAATCCAAATTCTGTTTGGTTAATACAACAAAGCGCGTGTGGTTATAATCAAAATCATGAATATTACGCTGAACAATTGCAAGGCCGTATTCCTTAGCAGCCAGTTCATTCGCTATCGCTGCAACATTGTATTCAGGATGATCCATTACCATCTTAGCAGCAGCCGCAGTAGAACTCACGCTCTCTGAAGTGATATCTTTAAACTTTGTATGTAAAAATTTATGACACTGGGCAATCGCATGAGAATGGCTGTATACCTTGCTAATCTCCTGCCAGTTGTCTGCATTGTCAGGGTGAACCATTAGATGTTGTTTAATAGGGATGGTAATTTCACCAACAATCGGCAGTTGAACAACATGTGTTAAATAATCAAGGGTAATATTGACTGATCCTTCAAGAGCATTCTCAACGGGAACAACCGCTAGTTCCACTTTTTCATCGACAACCGCATCCATACATTCAGGGATTGTCCGGTACGGTTCAGTTTCAAATCCAGAAAAAACCTTCATCACAGCTAATTCCGTAAACGTTGCCTTGGGTCCTAAAAAACCAACCTTCATGATTCACACACACTCCCTAACAAATTTCTCTCTATACAAGAAAGGGACAGTTCGCTATGCCCCTGACCCAAGTACTTCTACTTTTTCCACAAATTCTAACTTCCTTAATTCAAAAAGCAACTCGTCTATTCCTGTTATAATACCAGAAGTATTTAGCGAAAGGGTCATATTTGCTCTTCCTTGCAATGGAATGGTTTGGTGAATCGTTAATACATTGCATCCCGAGGCAGCAACAACGCCAAGCAATTTTGAAAGCGTACCAGAACGATCTTCAAGATAAAAAAAGAGCGAAATGATATTTTCTTTTTGAATGGTTGAGAAAGGGAATACTGTGTCCTTGTATTTATAATAGGCACTTCTACTTAAGTCAACCTGCTGTACTGCATCCCAAATCGATTCCGCTTTGCCTCTTTCGAGCATCTCCTTGACATCGAGGGTTTTTTTCATTGCCTCAGGCAAAACATCCTCACGAACTAAATAAAACTTTTTATCAAAATTCTCATTTTTCATCTCTCAACCCACCTGATTATAAGAAAAGCGCTGGGCGCCTGTTTAACCTCGTCCAAGATCTTGCTACTCTTGTACGAAGTGGCCCAACGCTTACTCTTTTCAAAGTTATAGCTAGTAAAAAACTACTCAACAAACTCAAATTCAAATTCTAATAAGCGAACTAGATCCCCGTCTTTTGCACCTTTTTCCCTTAAGGCCCCGTCAACTCCCATACCGCGAAGCTGTCTTGCAAAACGGCGAACAGATTCGTCCGTTGAAAAGTTTGTCATTTTAAACAACTTTTCAATTTTATCACCTGAAAGAACAAACGCTCCGTCTGGATCCCTATTAATAAAGAAATCTTGAGGTTCTGCTTCATGCTTGTAAAGGACACGTTTAGCGCCCTCTTCCTCATCCACATGCTCAAGAGGAAATTCTGGTGTTTGCTCAATTTTATCTGCTACTGCAAATAAGAGTTCACGCAAACCTTTTCTAGTAATAGCAGAAATAGGATAGATAGGATAATCCTCTTTCAACTGTTCTTTAAACTTTTGCAAATTTTCTTCTGCTTCAGGTATGTCCATTTTATTTGCAACAATTACTTGCGGACGTTCTGTTAAGCGCAGATTATATTCTTCCAATTCCTTATTAATGGTCAGGTAATCCTCATATGGATCACGGCCTTCTGTTGCTGCCATATCAATCACATGAACAATAACTCTTGTCCGTTCAATATGACGTAGGAATTGATGACCTAATCCAACACCTTGGTGCGCGCCTTCAATTAATCCCGGAAGATCAGCCATTACAAAGCTTCGGTTATCCTCTGTTTCAACCATGCCCAAATTCGGTACGATGGTTGTAAAATGGTATTCAGCAATTTTCGGTTTTGCTGATGAAACAACCGAAAGTAATGTAGATTTACCAACGCTTGGGAAACCTACTAAGCCCACATCAGCTAGAAGTTTTAATTCAAGCAGCACATCGCGTTCTTGACCTGGCTCACCATTTTCTGCAAGCTCAGGAGCAGGATTTTGCGGGGTTGCAAAACGAGAATTTCCTCTTCCGCCTCTTCCACCTTTAGCAATAATTGCACGCTGGCCGTTTTCAACCAAATCGGCAATTACTTCTTTTGTTTCAGCATCAATAACAACTGTACCTGGTGGGACCTTAACAATCATGTCCTTTGCATTTTTTCCATGCTGATTCTTCGACATTCCATGCTCACCACGAGGTGCTTTCCAGTGTTTTTGATATCTAAAGTCCATTAAGGTCCTTAGTCCTTCGTTTACTTCGAATACCACATTGGCACCTTTACCACCGTCACCGCCAGCTGGTCCGCCTAATGGCACATATTTTTCACGGCGATACGCGACTATTCCATTACCGCCATCTCCGCCTTTTACATATATCTTGGTTTGATCGACAAACATTGTAATTCCTCCCGCAACTTCTTTAGTAACTGATGATTGCGCTAGAGTTTCGCATGCTAGGGTACCTTACAGTGCCGGTACAAAAGCTTCTAATGCGAGTTCGCTTTCAGAGAATTCCTTGATTTCTACATCCATGTCGGAGGTAGCAAGAAATTGTTCAATCAGTTCGTTTTTATTTATTATTCCGCTAAAATCAAAAAAGAAACGGACTCCTTCTAAATGCGGATCAATTGTAATCGATAAATGATTTTCTTGAAATGCCTCGATTGACTGATCCAAACAAATAAAAAAGGATTGAATCCATGTTGTCAATGATAAATCATTAATTTCCACTGGTTTAGGGTCGTTGAGCACTTCGTATTCAAGCTCGAAGTAGTGTCTTTCCCAATTTGATCGTAACAATAGCGAGGCAAACATTGGCAAACGAAAATTGGAGAGCTTTGATTCATTCTGCGCTTCTATCACAATTTCATCGATGTATGCTTTTGCTCGGTCAATCCTATTTAAATCCAAGTTTCCTTTAATCAATTGCAGCTTATTAAGCCAATCATGCCGTGAGTGCCGAAGCACCTTAACAATATCCCAATCTCTCTCCATAATCGCACTCCTAGATTAAGTGTCGAAAAATCTGTTTGCAGTTAGTATATCAAAAAAGTTCGATAGAGTAAGCCTTTTTGTACGAATGATGTCCAACAAAGGCAAAAAAATGAGGAGTTTTTTTAAGAAGGTACCCCTGGAGTTCTTCGAGTATTCCTATCACCATGAATGGTTGTGGGAAAATTTGCCTCATTAAGCAAAAAGAAAACTCTAACCGATCAGGTTAGAGTTTTCACTGAAAGCTTAAGCTTCTTGTGCTACTGGATAAACGCTCACTTTTTTACGGTCACGACCGAAACGTTCGAATTTAACCACACCGTCGATTTTTGCAAAAAGAGTGTCGTCTCCTCCGCGTCCAACGTTTTCACCTGGGTAAATCTTTGTACCGCGTTGACGGTAAAGGATAGAGCCACCAGATACGAATTGACCGTCTGCACGCTTAGCGCCAAGACGCTTAGAGATAGAGTCACGTCCGTTTCTTGTAGAACCTACACCTTTTTTAGATGCGAACAACTGAAGATCTAATTTTAATAACATTTATTCCACCTCCTACTTTTTGAAGGTTATTTTTATGTGCTTTCCATATTCTTCTTCAATCGTGCGCAATGAGACAGCCATACCTTCAAGCAGGAGCTGTACTTTCTCAATTATGTCTATCGGAAGATTTTCCGGAACGACACAGCGGAGAAAGCCATCACCGTTTTCAATCTCGGGCGTGACACCTGTTATGGCGTGCACGGCGTTGATTGTGCCAACAGAAACTGCGGATACGCCTGCACAGACAATATCCTTTCCCCGATTAGCAAAAAATGCATGACCACTAATTTCGAAGGATTGAATCGAATCGGACTCAGTACGAGTAATCGTAATTCTAATCATTTGCTAGACAACACCTTACGCGTTGATAGCTTCGATAATAACTTTTGTGTATGGTTGACGATGACCTTGCTTCTTACGGTAGTTTTTCTTAGCTTTATATTTGAAAACAATGATCTTCTTTTGACGACCTTGCTTTTCAACTTTAGCTGTAACCGTAGCACCTTCAACAACCGGGCTTCCTACTTTAACGTTTTCGCCGCCAACGAAAAGAACTTTATCAAAAGTTACTGTTTCGCCTGCTTCTACATCAAGCTTTTCAATGTAGATTGCTTGACCTGCTTCAACTTTAAGTTGTTTACCACCAGTTTCGATAATTGCGTACATGAACTGCACCTCCTTATAAACTCAGACTCGCCATCCGCAGGTGTTTACTAGTAAAAGTAAAACTTTAAACCTGTTCTGTGCGGTTGTAGCACGGGTGCTACAAACATAACATTAAAATACTAACATAATATCTTCAAAAGTGTCAATAGAAATCGACAGCTTTTTGAGTTAACTCATCCACATCACCAAATTGTTTTATTACATAGTGATGGTGGGAAGATGGCAGTGTAATAAATAACACCTTAAAATGAAGCCATTCTTCTAACCTTTCTAGGTGTGGTAGTAATAGCTGTTTTACCTCTTTAGTTGTTTCGATTAGGACCGCGTCATATTCTGAATGACGGTGTTCAAGCAGTTCTCTTTCGAGACGGAAAGCAACGGTTTCTGCACTTAAGATTTTACCTGTTCCCTCACAAACCGGACATTTTATTTGAAGTGCTTCGGACAAACTTACTTTGGTTTTCTTCCTAGTTAATTGAAGAATACCGAGTGGTGTAAACCCGATCATTTTTGTTCTTTTTTCATCCTTGCGCAGCTCTTTTTCAATGGTCTCGATAATCGAGAGCTTGTCCTTCTCTCGCTTCATATCAATAAAATCAATCAGTACAATCCCACCGATATCACGGAGACGAAGCTGACGGACAATTTCTTTTGCGGCAAACTGATTGGTTTTTAAGACAGTATCTTGGTAGTCTACTTTACCCGAAAACTTCCCAGTATTCACATCGATAATCGTTAACGCCTCGGTCTCATCGAAAACGAGATAAGAACCATTTTCTAGCCACACAAGCCGTTTCAGCGCCTTATCAATTTCATGCTCCACCCGATAAGTGGCAAAAATATTTTCCTTCTCATTATAATAACTAACCTTAAGCCTTGGATTCTTTTTCTCTACCAGCTTTTTCACAGAAAGATCATCAATGACAACTTCCCCATCATTCATACTTCCAGCGGTTTCTAACACCATTTCGATAAAGGTATCTTTTTGAAAAATAATTCCTGGTTTTTTCATTGCTTGCGTTTTTCCAATTAGTTCATTGTATTGACTTCTAAGAGTTGAAAGCTCCTCCACTACTGCTTCTTCTGTTAACCCCGCGCTAGAGGTGCGGAAGACCATTCCTTCTTCGTCATGCGTTAACGTTTTACCTAGCAGTCTAAGTTTTTCTTTTTGCTTTTCATCAGTAATTTTTTTTGATACCGCAACATAGCGACCGTTTGGCATGTAAATCATATGCTCTCCGGGTATTTCAACAATCCCTGTTACCCTTGCTCCCTTGGTTCCAGTGATATCCTTATCCACTTGCACCAACATTTTTTCCCCTTGGTGAACAAAAGTCGTGATCGTAGCGTTTTCTTTTTCTTTATCAGTCGAGTTAACATACTTAGCCAGAACATCACGATGCAAATAGGCATTTTTTTCTTCCCCGATATCAATAAATACAGCATTCATCCCCTGAAGCACCTTGGTAACTGTCCCATAATAAATATTACCGACCAGAGAACGCTGCTCTGGCCGGTCAAAGTTTATTTTTTCGATTTGTTGGTTCTTAATGAAAGCAAATCTCTTTTCTCTTGATGTGTAATTTACTATTAACTTTTCCAAACGACCGTCCTCACTTTATCCTTGATGCTACTATTATACCGTTTCAGTAGGAAAAGAGAAGGTCGCTGATCTTATCAGTTAATCGTTTTTCGGTAAAAAACGCATGTAACAGTTCGTTTTCATCTAACATGCCTTTTTCCTTCCCGTTACTTTCAACAATAATCGGGTGTTTACACCCCCGTTGAAACCTTTCTAACACGTCGATAAGTAAATCCTGTTCATTTGCCTGAATTGGTTTTAGTGCTTGGAGATCTGCTTTTTTCCCATAATAACGCTCTAATAAGAATCGCATAAAAATATACCTTCGCTGCTTCCATTCATAGTAGAGCGAGAAGAGCAAGAAACCAATAATGATCCAAATATTTAAATGGCTTGGAGCTGCAATCAAAGTGATAATTGAAAAGATTCCAAGACTAAAAAAAGAAATGATTAGCGTCTGCTGATGGGCGATGGGAAATGATTTTTGGAGGGAGAGTAGCATAAAAACTAATTTCCCGCCATCGAGCGGCCAAACTGGGAAAAGATTAAATAAAAAGATCATAAGATTATAGCTATAAATAAGTTGATACAAATTTTCTGGAATCAACGATAGTGAAAATAAAAAATATGCTACTGCAACCATCCAGACATGCTGGAGGGGCCCTGCAAGGACGACAATTGCCTCTTCTTTCAACGGCCGGTTTCCATGCTCCTCCATCTCTGCCACCCCTCCAAAGGGCAGGAGCGTGATTTTTTTAATCCGCCATGAAAAAAATGAAGCCGCAGCAGCATGCCCCATTTCATGTATAAAGATAATCCCAATTAAAAGTATGACTTCAAGGAAATGTGCCGTCGCTATTGAAAGTGCAATCACAACCCACAATAATGGATGGACATGTACGAGTCGAAATAAATTGATTATCTTATTCAAATCGTATCACCTGTACCGGGTCGATGAAATCATCACCTTTTTTTACAGCAAAATAATATTTGCCCTTCGTTTTATCTTCTCCTGCAGAAACGGAAGCTGTACCAACGACGGTTTCTTTTTCGATATAGGAATAGACGTTAACTTTAATTTCTTCTAAATTTGCATACCATGATTGGCTTTGGTCAAGGTGTTCAATAATTACAGTTTTGCCTAGTCCTTCTTTGACACCTGCAAACTTAACAAAGCCCTCATTCATTACTTCCACGTTTGCACCGTTGCTTGTTTCAATCATGATTCCCTGTCCATCTTTTTCAAAGTTTTCAAGGACTTTACCTGAAAACACGGGAATACTGCCCTCTTTATCAACGATAGATTTATCATTTTCTTTATCCTTTGCAGGGAAAGGAAGTAGTGCTAGGGGCTTACCAAAGTTTTCTTCGTACCAATTCGCTACAGTAGCAAATTTAAAATCGGTGTCCATTGATTTCGCTACAAAATCCCTAGCAGGATCAAAGGTGGCCGCATTATTTCTAAAAAGAATCGCAATAGCCAGAAATAATAACACCGATGCTAGAATTTTGAAAATAAAAATTTCCTTTTTAAATAAGGGGTGGTTCCCCCCGTCATCAAATTTGGTTTCGTATGATGGGGTATGATTAAACCCATATTTCTCCTCATCACCCGGCCAAGTAATGAGCCGATTCGATTCTTTTCTCGGCGAACCAGAACCCGAACCACTATTCCTTTTTCGTTTTGCGATTCGTCGCCGTATTTCATCCGGTGTAGACCGCATATTCCCACCAACCCTTTACCTGCTTTTTATTCAATTCTATGAAGTTGTCCAATAGAATATGACAAGCTGAAAAATGTGAGTAGATTGTCTGTAGGATATAAAAAAGCCTGTCCACTTATATAAGTGACAGGCTGATTGATTATCTTACTCCGAAGAATTTTTTTATTTTGGTAAACATCCCTTTGTTTGTGTCTTCTAGTGACTGGAGCGGAATGGATTCTCCGAGAATTCTTCTTGCGATATTGCGATAGGCGATAGATGCCTTGCTGTTAGGATTTAATGCGATTGGTTCTCCATGATTGGAGGCACGGATTACTTCTTCATCATCGGCAACAATACCGATAAGTTCGATAGACAAATGGGTAGTAATTTCATCCACATCCAACATATCTCCGTTTTTCATCATATGGTTACGAATTCGGTTAATAACCAATTTAGGCGCCTCTATATTTGGTGCTTTTTCAAGCAAGCCAATAATGCGATCTGCATCACGCACAGCAGAAACCTCTGGTGTTGTTACAACAATAGCACGATCGGCTCCTGCGATGGCATTTTGAAAGCCTTGTTCAATACCAGCTGGACAATCAATAATAATATAATCATAGTCTTGCTTTAATTCAGTCATTAATTTTAACATTTGCTCTGGCTTAATGGCCGATTTATCGACTGTTTGCGCTGCTGGAAGCAAATACAATAAGTCCTCGAATCGCTTATCCTTTACCAATGCCTGATGGATTTTACATCTTCCTTCGACCACATCGACAAGATCATATATAATTCGATTCTCAAGCCCCATTACAACATCCAAATTACGAAGTCCAATATCTGTATCTACTAAGCAAACTTTTTTTCCTTGAAGGGCCAATGCTGTACCTATATTAGCAGAAGTCGTCGTTTTGCCGACGCCACCCTTCCCGGATGTAATTACTATTGCTTCTCCCACATTAATGTCCCCCTTCTAATCTCGTTAAATTAGGCCTTAATTGTATTAAAACTTGTAATCTATCTACGATGATTTGATGGTTTTCGTCTATATAAGCACATTCCATTTCACGTTTTTCATTGTCTTGAATGGTATCTGGGGAGCGATTAAGATACTCACTTATCCTCAGCTGTGAGGGTTTCATACTTGAAGCGGCTATTATCGCCTGATCATTCCCGTAGGCACCTGCATGAGCGATTCCCTTAAGTGAACCCATTATATAAATATTTCCACCAGCAATTACGGTACCACCTGGGTTCACATCACCAATAAGTAGTAAATCACCTGGTACTTCTAATACCTGCCCTGAGCGGACAATTCGGGCGATCGTGACGACTTCATTTTCAGCCTTAAGACGTTCTGCCTCTTCCCTAGTGACAACATTTGAAACAATATCATCTACAGCTAGATTCTTTTTTTGCCTAATGAGGTTTTTTAGTTCTTCTCGTTGTTCTTCATTTATATATCTATTGCCAATTTCCACTTTTACCGTTGTTAATTGGCGCTCGGCTTGCGTTCGTTGGTTTGCTGAAAGTTTTTCATCAAGTTCCTTCTTTAGTTCCTGGTAGGAACAGGTATCATCAAGATGAAGAACGATTCCAGCTTTTGTCCCTTTAATCGTAACATTTTGTCGTTTTTTCATGGAGAAAACTCACCTCAAATAATAAGAAAAGCACACTATACATTAAGAATAGACCATTTTTTCAACTAAAAATAGTCCAAAACTACACTTTTTAAATTGAATTCGACACACTTTGTCTATTCTCCTCTTTTTAAATGCTCTTTTCTCTACGAAAAGAGCATTTTTAAGGAAATCCTATAACTCAATCATCTCTTAATGACACTAAAAACTTTTCAAAATGACGCTTCAACGGATAGGCAGCAATAATAATAAACACAGCGTTAAGAATGAGTGAAGGATATAAACGCATGCGAATAAAGCTCATAAATTCCAGGTTTGTCACATGGATTAAAAAGTCCATTTCATATACACCCAACTCGAGTAAGGCAATTCCGATTAGCGAAACGAGAAAAGCGATAACAATATGGTTTTGCAGGAAATGCATAATTTTTGAAACAAGGTATGCAACAAATGGGAATAAAAAGAAATAGATTCCGATAATTTCAATCCACACAATATCAAACACAAGTCCAAAAATCGCACCATAAATGATGCCGTATTTCCGGCCGGCATAGATGGTTAGAAATAAAACACCCACAAATAGAAAATGTGGTACTAATATGTAACTCTGACCAAACATCACAGGTGGAATATACTGCACAAATAGACTTTCTAGTATGAAAAGAAATAGAAACAAAAGAGGAAGCAGGAACTTCTTCACAGATCCTCCTCCTCCCCTTCTATCATTTCATCGCCATTCGGTTGCAGCATCGTACGTTTAATCACAATAATATTTTCGAGATCGTAGAAATTAGCTCCAGGCTCTACTAATGCCGTCTGATTTAAGCCAAATTGATCAGGCTTAACCTCGATAACTTTGCCGATTTGCAAGCCTTGAGGAAAAACACCACCTAAACCAGATGTAATGACGTTTTGACCCTTTTTAATCTCTACTCCTGCGGGAATCGTTTTAACCAATAATGCTTTTTTCTCTTTATCCCAGCCTTCGACCAAACCAAAAACATTGGTTTCGCCTTGAACGATGGCGGAGATACGGTTCTTTGGATCCATTGCGCTCAATAATTGTACAGTTGAACTAAATTGATTGACAGTTTTCACTTTGCCGATAAGGCCATGAGCAGTAACGACTGCCATGTTTTTCTTAATACCGTTTATTTTTCCTTTGTCGATAATAATCATTTCATGCCAACGATCAGGGTTTCTTCCAATTACGGTTGCTTGTAAAGGTTCATAATCTCTCAGGGTATCTTTTTCACCGAGAATATCACGCAGCTCGTTATTGTCCTTTTCTAGCTCTTGTACCTGTGCTTCGAGGCTAACAAGTTTTTCCATACGTGATTTTAGTTCCTTATTCTCTTCATATGTATTTTGCAAGTCCTGGAGATTTTCAAAGAATCCTGCCACAAAGTGAGCAGGCTTTGAAACCAGGGATTGAACCCAGCCGGCAGAATCTTTGACGAATTGCTCCGGCCAGGTGAGTTTGCTTCTCTCCCTTAACGAAAACCCAATCAATGCCACGAGAACAATAATGCTGACAAGTAAAATGATCAGACGTTTATTCAGAAAGAACTGTGGCATGATTATACACCTCTATTTTTTATGTCTAACGTGATTTTCTAACTTGCCTGTTGATTAGAGTTATCAAAAACAACAATTGGCTTCTTTTATTCTTAACGTGAGTCTTTTGCTTTGTTTTTAAATAGTTGGATGTGGTCGAGTGCTTTGCCTGTTCCGATTGCTACGCAGTCGAGCGGGTTTTCGGCAATTAGTACGGGCATATTTGTTTCTTCACTAATAACCTTGTCCAAATTACGAAGCAAGGCACCTCCACCGGTTAAGACAATTCCGCGATCCATGATGTCGGCAGCGAGTTCAGGTGGTGTTTTTTCTAATGTGTTTTTTACTGCTTCGACGATAGCGTAGACGGTATCCTTTAGTGCCGAACCAATTTCTTTTGCTGTAATTTCGATTGTTTTAGGCAGACCGGTTAAAAGGTCACGACCACGAATCTCCATATTTTCGATTCCTTCAGGGTCCCCTGCAGAGCCGATTTCCATCTTAATTGTTTCGGATGTGCGTTCACCGATCATTAAATTATAGTGCTTACGGATAAACGAAATAATTGCCTCGTCCATTTCATCACCGGCAACACGTATCGATTGGCTAGTGACAATTCCGCCTAATGAAATAATCGCTACCTCAGTAGTACCGCCACCAATATCAACCACCATACTCCCCGTTGGCTCCCATACAGGCAGATTGGCACCAATCGCTGCTGCGAACGGTTCTTCGATCGTGTAAGCATCTTTTGCGCCAGCCTGACGAGTTGCGTCTATTACCGCTCTTTCTTCAACCGCAGTGATTCCTGATGGTACACAGACCATTACATACGGCTTACCTGAAAAAACGCTGTTGCTTTTAAGTGCTTGACGAATATGGTGTTTCATCATTATCGCCGTGGTTTCGAAATCAGCAATAACTCCATCCTTCATTGGACGCATTGCCACGACGTTCCCTGGCGTACGGCCAATCATATTTTTTGCATCGTTGCCAACCGCAACAATTTGCTTAGTATCTGTCTGCATAGCAACAACAGACGGCTCTCGTAAAACAATCCCTTTTCCTTTTGCATAAACAAGAGTATTTGCTGTCCCCAAGTCAATCCCAAGATCTCTAGTACCAATTCCAAACATAGTGTATCTCCCTTTCTGATACGAAATGCAATCATTCCATTAGGTAAGGTTATTTACCTCTTTATCATGTCTTTTTTTTATAAAATTTATATTGTAGATTCGAAAGTAGTCATAAAAAGTCATAACCACTATTATAGCGTAAGGTGTTGTAAAATCATAGTATCATAAATACCCTTTTTCTTTGAGGCTGACAAATTTATTTTCACCGATGATCAGATGGTCTAGGACATCGATCCCAATCATTTTTCCACATTCGACAAGTCTCTTCGTGACCTCGATATCCTCACGGCTTGGTGCGGGGTCTCCGGAGGGATGGTTATGGATGGCTATTATTGAGGCTGCTGAGCGCTTTAATGCTTCGCGAAAAACTTCCCTTGGGTGCACGATCGAGGCATTTAAACTGCCGATAAAGACTGTCTTCTTGTGGAGCACTTGATTCTTTGTGTTTAGATAGAGACAAACAAAATGCTCTTGTGAAAGAAAGCGCATGTCGTTCATCACAAAGTTAGCTCCATCTTCTGGTGAGCGGATGACATAGCGATCATTATCATTTAAGTTTGATATCCTCCTGCCAACCTCAACGGCCGCAAGAATTTGAATTGCCTTTGCCTGCCCAATCCCCTTGATGCTTGTTATTTCTTCTAAGGTGGCTGCTTTTAGCAGCCGTAACCCTTCAAAGCTTGTCAGCAAACGATTGGATAACTGGAGAACCGACTCATCTTTTGTGCCGGTTCGGAGCAGGATCGCAATCAATTCATGGTTAGATAAACTTGCTGGACCATTTGATATAAATCGTTCTCGCGGTCTTTCGTCTTGTGGAAAATCACGGATCATTAATGAATTTGTGGACACTCTTTTTCCTCCCTTTTATATGGGAGTTAGAGAACTTCAATTGTTCTACGCCAAAGGAAAGCCTAACCGCTTTAATTCACGATAGGTTTTCGCTACCGGCAAACCGACCACTGAAAAATAGTCTCCATTGATTTTTTTGACAAGCATACTTCCTAGCTGCTGAATACCATACGAACCTGCTTTATCAAGCGGTTCACCACTTTGTACATAGAAGTTTATTTCTTCGTCCGTTAACTCCCAAAACCAAACTTCCGTTTTTTCATAAAAACGGCTGGAGCCTTTTGCAGACAATATTGAAACCCCTGTGTATACATCATGCTGTTTTCCTGAGAGCATTTTTAACATGCTCACAGCGTCTTCCTCATTCGCTGGCTTTCCTAGGATTTGATTATCTGCCACCACCAGGGTGTCAGAACCAAGCACAAAACTTTCAGGATTATCATTAAAAACAGCCTGTGCCTTGCGTTCAGCTAACTCCATTACGATATTTTCAGGAGAAAGTGACGGATCAAAGCTTTCATCTACTTCACTGCTTGAAATCGTGAATGTTAGTTGGAGGTTTTCTAGAAGTTCTTTTCGCCGTGGAGAAGAAGAGGCTAAAATGAGGTTCTGCATTCAACCACCTTACCTTTACATCAATTAGGGAGATACAAGTTAATCCTATCAGAATTTACTGAAGCAAACAATTTTTATATGCTTAAAGTTCGAAGAAATTTGTCAAATTATGCATGTATACGAATTCTGAATATTCTTACTTATTAAATACGAGCTTGGTGTAAAACTTGCTGTGGATTTCCGCTCCAATCAACAGTCTTAAAAAATCACAAATGAGCTTTTACAGAAAAAATAAGCCTGTTCCAATAAGAACAGGCTAGGTCAAATTTATCATTTCCCAGAAAATATCGAGTTTTGTCGTTTATAGGGCGTAATAGCCGGTTAGGTAGTTTAGTAGGTGTTGTTGGGCTTCGATTAGGGTTTTTGTTTCTTTTGATTGTTGGAAGGCTTTTACTTTTTCAACTGCTTTTGTTAAGTCGCTATTTAGGTCTTTCACTTTTTCGTTACTGAGTTTACTTGTATCTTTACTGATTTGTTCGCCCAAGCCACTAACTGTTTTAATGGTTTCATCTGAAATACTACTGGTGGAAATCGAACTTGCCGTTACATTTGAGAGCTGTTTGAAAATAGCTACTGAAGCTTCTAAGAAACTTTTCTCACTTTCATTTATTTCCGTAACCTTCTTTCCTCCTAATGCTATTTGCTTAGCAAATACTTCAGCTACTCCGTTTGCTTTATAATGTGTTCCTAGTTGCTTGGCTGATTCCAATGAATCTGCGACACCTAAAAACATAAAATTCTTGCCATCAATTGCTAAGGTTTGTGCGGGGTTACCTGTGCCCTTAACCTGCTCCACCCCTTCCTTAGCTGCTGCTTCAGAGGAAAAGACCCCTCCTTGGACAACAAAAGCGGTCTGTGGACCAATTACAGCAGATGTTGAGCTCGCTGAGGATTTATCCGAATCTTTAGCTCCACCCTTATTTTCGACAACAGGTTGGGTTATTGTTGGTTTATTACTATCCGTTACAAAAAACTTCAGCATGATAACACCAAAACTTGTCCCTATTAGAATTGCAAAAACAGTTGTTACAATAATTGATCTTAAAACGCCGCCATTCCTCTTTTTAGAAAAAGTTGAGAAAGAGGTGATTTTCTTTTTGCTTTTCCCAGGCTTTTGATGGCTTATAATCTTGAATTCTTTCAAATCATTATCAGAGGATTCAGGAATAATCCAATCAAAGCTTTCGTCGATTGACTCCTTGGCGGCAGCTGTTTCTATGAATACATCTTGATCTATCATCTTTGGGTCAAATTTTATCGTTGTAAATTCTTCGCTACTCTGCTGATTTTTATTAATAGGTTCTTCCTTAAAGGATTTACTTTCCCCATTAAGCTTAATTTTAATTGTATTGCCAGCTTTAGGCTTGTCCACAAGTCGTTCTCCTTTCACTAGAGACTACTAATTTGTTTCATCCTAACATAAAGGCAAAAAAAAATAACAAGACTTTTGTCGTCTTGTTATCGAATGCTTTCG
>JAQSXG010000030.1 GCA_029256785.1 Neobacillus sp. | reverse complement strand
AATTTTCCTTTCAAAGCCTCAAGTTATAATTTATTTTTTTATCATGTCGAGCAGAAAATCATTGCGAAAATTGTTCCACGGTTTATCACCACGCCGCTCTATATCGGCTACGGCATCCCACAGACCCCAAACAACCTGCAATGGATGGTCAACGACATAAAAAGTAAATATTTTTTATAGAGGAGGCTGTGGAAAGGGAATATTATTAGATTTTATAACTCTGTTGATTGGAGCGGAGGGCGCGAGACTCCTGCAGGAGTAAGGGGCAGGGGAGACCCCACAGGCGCTTAAGCGCCGAGGAGGCTCCCCGGACCTCCTGCGGAAAGCGAAGTGCCCGGAGCTCCAATCAACAGATAGGTTTAACAGCTAAAATGTAAATTCATCCATAATCCGTTTAGAAGTTGTGATTTCTCCTTAATAAAAATATAATGAAGGAATGTACATGTTCCTTTTAGGTTCATAACATTAAAGGAGAATCAATCCACATGACTTCAACTAATGAAAAAACAACTTCTAAACTTGATTATAGTCTCGTTTTTATCTTACTATTACTCTTTTTAGCCAGCTGTGTTGCCATTTTTAGTGCACAAGCCAGCGGACAATATGACACCAACTTCCTTATAAAGCAAATTGTCTTCTATGTCATAGGCTGCTGCATTATCGCAATCGTGATTAGACTGGACTCGGATCAGTTGAAAAAGTTAACCTGGTATGCCTATGGGTTTGGAATCCTTATGCTTGTTTTATTAATTGTTGCGCCCGAAAGTATTGCACCGGTAACTAAGGGTTCGAAAAACTGGTTTAAGGTACCGGGGATTGGCTCGCTTCAGCCCTCAGAATTCGTAAAGATATTTATTATTTTGGGGCTTGCAAGGACGATTGAAGATCATCACCAAAAAAACCTGGAAAAAACCGTTAAATCTGACTTTTGGCTTCTTCTTAAGCTTGGAATAATAACCATGGTTCCATTAATGCTAATTATCCGAGAGGACCTTGGCACCTCGATGGTCTTTTTAGCGATATTATTAGGAATGATTTTTATTTCAGGAATCACCTGGAAAATACTAGTACCCATCTTTTCAGTTGGAATTGCACTTATCTCAACCATTTTTTATTTCGTATTGTTAAAACCTGAGATACTGAAAAAATATTTAGGTGTAGAGCAGTATCAATTTGGTAGGATTTACTCGTGGCTTGATCCATACAATTTTCAAAGCTCAACAGGGTACCATTTAACGAGATCCCTGCTGGCAATCGGATCAGGTCAAACGGATGGAAAGGGTTATGGTAACAGAGAGGTATATTTGCCTGAAAGCCATACAGATTTTATTTTTAGTGTTGTTGGTGAGGAATTTGGATTCATTGGTGCAAGTGTGCTAATTAGCTTGTTTTTCCTGTTAATTTACCATATTACAAAGGTTGGTATGGAAACAAAAAATAATTTCTATACGTATATTTGCGTAGGAGTTATCAGTATGATTACCTTCCATGTGTTTCAAAATATAGGAATGACCATTGGTGTGTTGCCAATTACAGGGATTCCCTTGCCTTTCATCAGCTATGGTGGCAGCTCGTTAATGGGGAATATGTTTGGTATAGGTTTAATTTTTTCGATCCGTTATCACTACAAGAAATATATGTTCTCAAGAACCGCATAATATGAAAAGAGCGAGGTCGACGACCTCGCTCTTTTCATATATACGGTTTATTTTTTTAAGATGATTTCTTCCATCTCATCAAGCATTAGGTTTGCAGCGAGCACTCCACCGGCTGTATTCCATGTAACATCATTAACCCTGTGTACTTGACCTTTTTTTGCCACTTCAAGATTATTGAACAATGGGTCATTAATCCAATCCTTTTCTAATTCAGAACCTTTTCCATCACCCGTTTCGTAAGTGAAATAGAAGAGAATATCTCCTTCCATTGCTGGAATGCGTTCTTTCGTAACGTTTCTTTCAGCAAAATCATCTACATTTTGACTTTCAGGGCGGGCAAAGCCAAGGTCATTTAAGATAACGCCTGAAAAGGTATCCTTATGGTAGATACGAACCTCGCCAGCCATAAAGCGGACCATTGAAACTTCCATTTTCAATTTATCGCCAAATTTCTCTTTTAATTCAGTAATTCGGGCATCATAAGCTTCAAGAACCTTATTTCCTTCTGCTTCTTTGTTTAGTGCTTTTGAGTATAATGTAAAGTTTGTTTTCCAGTCACCACGAAGTGTCTCAGCAAATACTGTCGGTGCAATCGCTTTTAATTGATCATAGATCTTTTCTTGACGCATCTTGTTACCGATAATCAAGTCAGGCTTAAGAGCAGCAATCGCTTCAACATTTACTTCACTTTCTACGCCAACGACTTTAGTATCCTTTAATTTATCAGCAATGTGATCATACCAAGGGTCACCGGTGAAGGATTGGACAGCACCAACGGGGGTAACATCCATAGCTAATAGGGCCTCAGTACCTTCGTTTGTCAAGATAACAACCCTTTTAGGGGTTCCTTCGATTGTCGTCGATCCCATTGCATGTTCTATCGTGTAGCTTATTTCTTCCGTTTTTGGAGTGTCTTTCGTGTCTTTTGTATTTTCATCCTTAGCACCGCCACAAGCAGTTAACAAGAAAATCGCAAAAACAGACAGAAGTGTAAGAAATGGTTTCAGTTTTTTCATCGTATGTAGCCTCCTAAATTTCAATGCAAATGATAATCATTTTCATTTGTAATCTTATCTTAAATTGGTAGCAATCAGTTGTCAATATATTAATTGAAAATGGTTATCATCCTCATTGACAACTATTATCAATTGAATATACACTTAATCATATAAAGAAGAAGGAAAGGTTACTAAAGCGATGCTTTTAAAAAATAACACTTTAAAATGGGTCGGTATGTTGGCCTTCTTAATGCTCATGCTTTTCTTCATGTGTGCGAGCATTGTTTTTGGTTATACAGAAACAAGTTGGCGTACGGCGATAGATACCTTCACTAATTATAATGGTACAAATGAGCATATTATTATTCAGAGTGTAAGACTTCCGCGCGCATTAATTGCAGCAGCTGTGGGAGCCAGTTTAGCAATTTCGGGAACACTTATGCAAACATTAACTAAAAACCCGCTCGCTTCACCAGGGATTTTTGGAATAAATGCGGGAGCAAGCTTTGTTATAGTTGCCGCGGTAACGTTGTTTTCTGTAAATAGTTTGCAAGCCTTTAGTGGACTGGCATTCTTAGGTGCTGCGATTGCCTCCATTAGTGTGTATGGGATAGGTTCATTTGGCCGAGAAGGGTTAACGCCCATGAAACTAACCTTAGCCGGTGCAGCAATCGCTGCGATGTTTGCTTCCTTTACCCAAGGGCTGCTTGTTATCGATGAGGCAGCACTTGAACAAGTATTATTTTGGCTAGCTGGTTCTGTGCAAGGAAGAAAGTTAGAAACACTTATGAATGTTTTACCCTACCTGGGAATTGGCTGGATTGCTTCCATGTTGATTGCAGGGAAAATGAATATACTTTCAATGGGGGAAGATGTAGCTAAAGGTCTTGGTTTAAAAACAGGACTATTAAAAATAACTGTTGGAGTTATAGTCATTCTGCTAGCCGGTGGGGCGGTCTCTGTTGCTGGTCCGATTGGCTTTGTTGGAATTGTTATTCCTCATATTACAAGATCAATCATTGGAATAGACCATCGCTGGGTTATTCCATTATCCGGTGTTCTCGGTGCTATTTTGTTATTAGCATCAGATATTGCCGCAAGATATGTACTAATGCCTTCCGAGGTGCCTGTTGGGGTTATGACGGCCATTATTGGGACTCCATTCTTTATCTACATAGCAAGAAGGGGGTTCAATGGACGATGAGCAAATACAAAAATATTCGCTTGTTTAAAGGGAAATTCTCCTTCTTAATGGACAGAAAAGCCGCTTCGGTTTTTATGATATTGACGATTATCTCTTTTCTGGTCTTTGTTATCAGTACAGGAACAGGAGAAATGAAAATTAGTCCACTTACGGTTCTAAAGGTTTTGGTTGGCAGTGGGCCGGATATGGAGACACTAATCATTACATCCTTTCGATTACCTAGGATTATCATTGCCCTTCTAGTTGGAATCTCCTTAGCAGTTGCCGGTGGGATATTACAGGGAATGATTAGAAATCCGTTAGCTTCACCCGATATTCTTGGAATTACCGGAGGCGCCGCAGTAGCAGTTGTAGGATTTTTGGCGTTTTTTAGTGATGAAAATAATGCGCTAACTGTAAGTATAAATTGGTTACCGTTAGCTGCCTTCTTAGGTGCGGCGGTTGTTGCCTTCTTAGTTTACTTCTTGGCTTGGAAAAATGGGGTTTCACCAATTAGGCTCGTATTAATCGGGATTGGAATTTCAACTCTAATGCAAGCATTAACCACATTAATGATGATTCTCGGTCCGATCTATCAAGCAAGTCAAGCAAATATATGGATCACGGGGACAGTTTACGGATCAAATTGGAATAATGTTGCTACACTTTTACCTTGGACCGTACTATTCCTCATCATTGCAATGGTTGCTGCAAGAACGATAAATATTCAAGAGCTTGGTGATGAGGTAGCAACAGGTTTGGGCGGAAAGGTACAAAGGCAACGTTTTACACTATTAATGATTAGTACTGCCCTCATAGGTAGTGCGGTTGCTTTTGCCGGCGGAATTGGCTTTGTTGGTTTAATGGCACCACATATGGCGCGTAGACTGGTCGGTTCATCATTTGGAGCATTATTACCCGCTTCAGCATTAATTGGTGGCATTTTAGTGATGCTAGCTGATTTAATTGGCAGAACGTTGTTTTCGCCATTAGAAATTCCTGCAGGGGTGTTTACAGCAGGAATCGGTGCTCCATATTTTATCTACTTACTGTTTAAGACAAGAAATAATTAATTCAGTTATAAAGGGGCTGGCATGATGAAGAGTTCAATTGAGACAAAAGATTTAACACTTTCATATGGAGAGACCCTCATCATAGATGAGTTGAATTTAACCATTCCTAAAGGTGAAATTACCGTGTTTATTGGCGGAAATGGATGTGGAAAATCAACTCTACTTCGTTCTATTGCCCGTCTTTTGAAGCCGAAATCAGGTGCAGTGCTTTTAGAAGGTGATGCGATTGCGAAGCTTTCTACAAAGGAAGTGGCTAAAAAAATGGCCATTCTGCCACAGTCACCGTCTGCCCCTGAAGGACTTACCGTCTTACAGCTTGTAAAACAGGGCAGATATCCCCATCAATCATGGTTAAAACAATGGTCGGAGAAAGATGAAAGAATGGTGAATAACGCACTCAAGGCCACTCGTTTAGAAGAGTTAAAAGAGAGAACCGTCGACTCTCTTTCGGGCGGGCAAAGGCAGCGTGCTTGGATTGCGATGACATTAGCTCAGGATACCGATGTGATTTTGTTAGATGAACCAACAACCTATTTAGATATGACGCATCAAATTGAAATTCTTGATTTACTTTTCGAATTGAATGAAAGAGAAAATAGAACGGTTGTCATGGTACTGCATGATCTCAATCTAGCGTGCCGATACGCACACAATATAGTCGCCATTAAGGATCGGAAAGTCTATGCTCAAGGGAAACCTGAGTATGTGATAAATTGTAGTCTTGTAAAAAATGTATTCGGAATGGAATGCGAGGTAACTATTGATCCGTTGTTTGGAACACCGCTTTGTATCCCTTATGGCAAAGGAAGATGTATTCTAAAGAATGCGGTGGCGTCCAATGGTTAATTTATTAGAGGAAAATGGTCTTCTACATTTACAAAAATATAGGCTTAGAAGCGATTTACAGCACACTTTTTCCATTTCCGATTTAATGGATAATACATTTTTAACAGAACTGATCAAAGATCTTACTTACTCACTCGGTGCTCCTTCAGAGAAGGCCGTGGCATCTATTTTTATCAAACGATATGCATTTATTGCCGTTATCTCGCTTTATGCTATGTCAGCTAGCAATAGAAAAATGAACCTTTCATTGGATAATATTGAAATGGAAAAGGCGGTGCCCGGCAAGGACTGGCTCCCGAAGATTTCCCTTAAGGACCTATCTATAGAGAAGTGGAATGGCAAGGATCGTGATGAATGGCGAAAAAATATCTATCGTGAATTGTTTGCCAACAATATCTATTTAATTATCGAGCAGTTAGAAAAAAACTTTCAAATTTCAAGATTGATTTTATGGGAAAATATTGCTGTCTATTTATTTTGGCTTTACGAAACAGAACTAAAGAATAGCGAAAATCCCTTTGTTAAAAGTGATTTTCATTTTTTGTTTTCAGAAGCAAAAGGAGAATTATTTGGACGATACCATAATAATCCATTGCAAAAATATCAAAGTGAAAAGAAGTACTTAGAAGAATTTCAAGAAGAGGTAAGAGTAAGGAAAACGTGTTGTTTCTCTTATCAATTACCGAATTCGAAACGTTGTAAAACATGCCCATGCACATATATATCCAAGGATGGAAGGTGCCATGATGGAGAAAACATTTGCTCAGCAGTTCGAAGCATTAATTGAAAAGTATAGTGAATTGCTCGTAGGGGAAACAAACGAGGCCACTAGGAAGAAGGTGAAGGTCTGGGCTGTATACACTCATATCGCCAAGTCAATGCCTGCCTTAGCAAAGCATTGGAATGAACTTTACCCGGAAGCGAAGGAAGAAATGAAAGGAATTATAAAGGAAATAAAAGAATTAAATGAAGAGCATAGAAGAGCATCAAAAAAATAACACGTTAGGCAGTCAAAGCCTGACGTGTTATTTTTTTGAGTATTATTGCAGTCCGTTTCCGGTTGGAAATTGGTTTGTATATCCTTGAAATTGCTGATACGACTGCTGAAGTTTTTGCTGTTCAGCTGATTCGATCCCATACCAGCCTTTTCTGAACATTAAGTTGTATAGATTTCTTTGGCAATTTTGCGTCTCAGTGAATATTTGTAATATATCATTGTATAGACCATCATGGCTGGCTTCATTTAATGCCATGTTATAAGAAGTGGTCATGTATTTTTCTGTTGTCAGTAAATCGTTAATAAAGTCACGGTCATTCATTTGCGGTGTTTTCGGTACCTGTGTCTCAGGATTTTGAAACTTTTGTTGATTCTGTGGTTGGTTCATGAGCTTAACTCCTTTCAAAAGTTATTGGATATTATTTTGTGGCATTTGTTGTTGCTGATTGATATGACCACCTAAGTGAGCAAGGATTTGTTGATAATGGCGCTGGTGCATTTGGCCGCATTTCTCTGCTTCTGCTTTTAGTTCTGGATCCTGGCATTGCCCCGCAAAGAAGTGTGCCTTTTTAGCGGCTAGTAAATTCCATGACATCATATCTGATAAATAGAGGGAGTCTTTCGTTGAGATTACTCCCGGAGGCTGTTGCATCATTCCTTGTTGGTTTTGCATATTCATGTTTTGCTGTTGCTGCATAAATACCCCTCCTACTTTATTTTTTCCTTTACTTGATTAGAATCTCTCAATCCATAGTAAATATGCACCGTAAACAGAAGTGAAAAGTTATATTCAAAAAACATTAATGATGATAAAATAATGAGTGTTCAACTATTTGGATTTTTTTATTTTTTTATACATGGTATCGCTTACAAGGGGGAAACAACATGGAACAGGTGATGAAGAATTTCTTCTTATTTTTGTCACAGAATAAAACGCTTACAAGGGCTGCGAGAAGATATGGTTTACGTTTCGGTGCGTCCCGTTTCGTTGCAGGAGAGACGATCGAGCAGTCTGTTAAAGTCATAAAGGAATTGAATAGCAAAGGGCTTGCCGTTACGATCGATTATTTGGGAGAGTTTGTCGATAACGAACAAGAAGCAGTCGAGAGAACCGATCAATCCATTGCTGCAATCCAAGCAATCGGACGGGAGAAACTGAATTCTCAGCTATCATTAAAAATGACATCTATCGGTCTTGATATTTCGAATGAGCTAGTGATGAGAAATATGCGTCGCATTCTAGAGGCTGCTAAAGAACATAATGTGTTTGTTACAATCGATATGGAAGACTTTGAGCGTTGTCAAAAAACGATTGATATCTTTAAGGAATTAAGAAGGGACTATGATAATGTAGGCACGGTTTTACAAGCTTACCTATACAGAGTAGAAGGGGATGTGGAGGATTTAAATAGTTTACATCCAAACTTAAGGCTTGTTAAGGGTGCATATAAAGAGGCGCCTGAGGTTGCTTTCCCTGAAAAGGTTGATGTCGATGAAAACTATAAAAAGATTATTAAAAAGCACTTATTAAATGGAAATTACACAGCCATTGCTTCACATGATGAAGTAATGATCCAATATACAATCGAACTAGAGAAGGAATATGGCATTTCAAGGGAACAGTTTGAGTTCCAAATGCTTTATGGTATTCGTTCAGAAAGACATCTTGAATTAGCAAAGCAAGGATACACCTTCAGGGTATATGTACCATTTGGAACAGACTGGTACGGTTATTTCATGCGCCGTTTAGCAGAACGTCCGGCAAATGTATGGTTTGTACTGAAGGGGATGTTTAAGAAATAACAAAGAAACAGGCTGATGAGTCAGCCTGTTTTCTTATCTCTTGTATTGGTTGTTCTGGCTGTTTTTTTTATCAGGGCCAGTTGTGTTTTCTGCGCCTGGACCAGCATTTCCTTGAACACTAGCGGCGCTTACCCCTCTGCTTGAAGGGTTTTTCTTCATTTTACCCATGAATTATCACCTCAAATATAGGTTATCCAGAATAGAAAAAATAATCGTTTGAAAGTGTTTTCAAAAAAATTTCAATTTTCCGCGTTTATTGATTGCGCAAATTTTTGAAATATTCTATAGTAAATAGTAAGAACTCATTCCAATGTGTATTTTTTTTGACAGAAAAATGAATGAGTGTTCATTCAAAGGACTTAAAGGGGGAGACAATGTTGAACCAACTTATTAAAAAGGCGGCTGTTTTAGGATCAGGTGTAATGGGATCTGGAATTGCTGCTCACTTAGCAAACATAGGGATACCTACTCTTTTGCTGGATATTGTGCCACGGGAGTTAACGAAGGAAGAAGAAGCTAAAGGATTAACATTAGCTGATTCACAGGTACGTAACCGCATAAGTACCGCGGCAATCCAAAAATTATTAAAGCAAAAACCAGCACCATTAACGGTGAAAAAAAATCTAGCACTAATTGAAGCAGGAAACCTTGAAGACGATTTAGTTAAATTAAAAGATGTCGATTGGATTATTGAAGTAGTTGTTGAAAACCTACAGGTGAAGAAGCAGGTTTTCGAAAAGGTAGAACAATATCGTAAACCAGGTAGTCTAGTTAGTTCAAATACATCAGGAATCTCTGTAGAGGCAATGGTAGAAGGTAGATCAGAGGATTTCAAAAAACATTTCCTTGGAACGCACTTCTTTAATCCGCCAAGATACTTAAAATTATTAGAGGTCATCCCAACTCAATATACTGATCCCGAAGTTCTTTCCTTTATGAAAACTTTTGGTGAGGATGTATTAGGAAAAGGTGTGGTTGAAGCAAAAGATACACCAAACTTTATTGCTAACCGCATAGGTACGTATGGGCTCCTTGTAACAGTCCAGGAAATGCTTAAGGGAGGCTACAGTGTCGGTGAAATTGACTCGATTACTGGTCCGTTGGTTGGACGCCCTTCTAGCGCCACCTTCCGTACACTTGATGTCGTAGGATTAGACACATTTGCCCATGTTGCAAAAAACGTCTATGAGCAGGTGCAAGGGAAAGAGAAGGAAGTCTTTGAGGTACCAGCATTCATGAAGGAAATGCTTGAAAAAGGCTGGATTGGTAGTAAGGCTGGTCAGGGATTCTTCCTCAAACACGGGAAAGAAATTCTTGAACTTGACCCAACAACAATGGATTACATTCCACGGAAAAAATTAAAAACAGCTGCTACGGAAGCTAGCAAGCAGGAAAAAGGATCTGCAAACAAAATGAAAGCGCTTGTTTATGCAGATGACCGTGCAGGTAAATTCCTATGGAATACGCTAAGTCAATCCCTTCTATATTCTGCACAGCTGTTAGGTGAAATTGCTGATGATATCGTTACAATCGACCGTGCCATGAAATGGGGATTTGGCTGGGATAAAGGACCATTTGAAACATGGGATGCCATTGGCGTAGAAAAGTCTGTACTAAAAATCCAAGAATCCGGCGGAGAAGTACCTGTATGGGTAACAGAAATGCTGGAAAAAGGTAATACCTCTTTCTACAAGGAAGAAGAAAATGGGGACCTTTATTATTATCATAACGGTGAATATTCACCAGTGGAATTCAACCCGAAGGTAATTGATCTTAAAAAGGTTAAGAAACAAAAGGGTGTTATTAAAAAGAACAGCGGCGCAAGTCTCATTGATATTGGTGACGGTGTGGCTTTATTAGAATTCCATTCACCTAGTAATGCAATCGGTCTTGATATCGTTCAAATGATAAACTTTGCGGTTGACGAAGTTGAAAAAAATTACAAGGGTCTTGTCATTGGCAACCAAGGTAAAAATTTCTGCGTCGGTGCTAACCTGGCGATGATGCTAATGGAAGCTCAGGATGACAATATTTATGAACTAGATATGGTTGTTCGTCAGCTTCATAGTGCTTTGCTAAAAGTCAAATACAGCTCGAAGCCAGTTGTTGCCGCACCATTTGGAATGACACTTGGTGGCGGAGCAGAGGTTTGCTTGCCTGCAGCACATATTCAAGCATCATCAGAAACATATATGGGACTTGTTGAAGTCGGTGTGGGCTTACTTCCTGGCGGAGGCGGTAACAAAGAGCTTTATCTTAAGCACTTAGAGGGTATGCCAAACGGAGTTAATTTTGACCTTCAAGCTGTGGCAAATAAAGTATTTGAAACGATCGCAACGGCTAAAGTATCGACATCTGCTGAGGAAGCACGTGAGAATAATTTCTTGAATGCTGCTGATGGAATTAGCTTTAATAGCGACCATTTGCTATATGATGCGAAGCAGGCCGTTCTTGCTTTAAGTGAGGGGTATAAGCCAAAGGTACGCAAGAAGATTCCAGTGACAGGTGAAACAGGCTACGCCACTTTACTTCTTGGTGCAGAAGGAATGCGCCTATCCGGTTATCTTTCAGAGCATGATGTGAAAATTGCTAAGAAAATTGCTTATGTCATCGCCGGAGGAAAAGTTCCTTTTGGTACCGAGGTCGATGAACAATATTTATTAGATTTAGAAAGAGAAGCATTCTTAAGCCTAATTGCAGAGCCAAAAACACAGCAACGCATGCAGCACATGCTTGTAAAAGGAAAACCATTACGTAACTAGATGATAGATTCATATTTTTCAAAAATGAAAGAAAGCGAGGGAACGAAATGAGAGAAGCGGTAATCGTAGCCGGAGCACGGACCCCGGTTGGTAAAGCAAAAAAAGGAACGCTTGCCCAAGTTCGTCCTGATGACTTAGGAGCATTAGTTGTTAAAGAAACTTTAAGACGTGCTGGAAATTATGAAGGAAATATAGACGACTTAATAATTGGCTGTGCAGCACCTGAAGCAGAACAAGGGATGAACATGGCAAGGAACATTGGGGCTTTAGCAGGCTTGCCACACACTGTTCCGGCTATAACAGTCAATCGTTACTGCTCTTCAGGCTTACAAACCATAGCATATGCCGCACAGTCCATTATGCTTGGACAAACGGATACGGCGATTGCTGGCGGTGCAGAATCAATGAGTTTGTTGCCTATGGGAGGTCATGTCTTACGTCCAAATGTAAAACTAGTTGAAACCGCCCCAGAATACTATATGGGAATGGGACATACAGCTGAAGCTGTTGCTTTGAAATATGGAATAAGTCGTGAAGAACAGGATGCATTTGCCGTTCGTAGTCATCAACGTGCCTTCAAAGCTATTCAAGAAGGAAAATTTGTGGATGAAATTGTCCCTGTAGATGTAACGATTCGTTCGATTGGAAAAGACAATAAACTTGTTGAAAAAACGGTTCAGTTTACACAAGACGAAGGAGTCCGTCCTGATACAAGTATGCAAGGATTAGCTAGACTGCGGCCGGCATTTTCCGTAACGGGTTCAGTTACTGCAGGTAATTCATCACAAACAAGTGATGGAGCTGCTGCATTAATGATTATGGACAGGGAAAAGGCAGAAGCACTTGGTCTTAAGCCATTGGCTAAGTTCAGATCCTTTGCAGTAGGTGGCGTGCCGCCTGAAATAATGGGTGTTGGACCTGTTGTGGCTGTTCCAAAGGCATTGAAACTTGCTGGACTTGAGGTATCTGATATCAACTTGTTCGAATTAAACGAAGCGTTTGCTTCTCAATCAATCCAAGTTATTCGCGAACTAGGTCTTGATGAAGAGAAAGTAAACGTAAACGGAGGAGCCATCGCTCTAGGACATCCTCTAGGCTGTACCGGTGCAAAGCTTACTCTATCACTCATTCATGAACTAAAACGCAGAAACGAACAATTCGGTGTAGTCACCATGTGTATCGGCGGCGGAATGGGTGCTGCTGGAGTATTTGAACTATTGTAATTAACAAGGGGATAGCTTTATCCCCTTCTAAAATAGACTGGGAGGAATATGAAATGACAAAACAAATGGATAAATTAGTTAAAGGCGGAAGCTTTTTAATCGAGGACATTGCCTATGAAAATCTTTATACACCAGAAGATTTTAACGAAGAACAAATAATGATTGCTAAAACAGCAGAAGACTTCATTGAAAAAGAAGTACTTCCACAACATGAACACCTAGAAAACCATGAATTTGACCGTACTGTAAAACTATTAAAACAAGCTGGAGAGCTTGGTCTATTAGCAGCGGATGTCCCTGAAGAGTATGAAGGTTTAGGATTAGATAAAGTAACTTCATCATTAGTGACTGAAAAAATGTCAAAGGCTGGCGGTTTTTCCCTATCTTATGGAGCTCACGTAGGTATCGGATCCCTTCCAATCGTATTATTTGGTAATGAAGAACAAAAGAAAAAATATTTACCTGCTTTAGCATCAGGTGAAAAACTTGCTGCTTATGCTTTAACCGAGCCAGGTTCCGGGTCTGATGCTCTTGGCGCAAAGACAACAGCTAAATTAAATGCAGAGGGGACTCACTATATCCTAAACGGTGAAAAGCAGTGGATCACCAATGCTGGCTTTGCAGATGTATTTGTTGTGTATACAAAAATTGACGGCGAACACTTTACAGCCTTTATCGTAGAAAAAGATTTCCCAGGAGTTTCTACTGGTGCTGAAGAAAAGAAAATGGGGATCAAAAGCTCCTCAACACGTACTCTTATTTTAGAAGATGTACCGGTGCCTGTTGAAAACTTATTAGGCGAGTATGGAAAAGGTCACGTAATTGCGTTTAATATCCTAAACATCGGACGCTATAAGTTAGCAGTTGGCGGTGTTGGTGGCTCTAAAAATGCTTTCGAACTAGCGGTTAAATATGCAAATGGACGTAAGCAATTTAATACACCAATTGCTCAATTTAATTTAACAAAAGAGAAATTTGGAACAATGGCTTCTAAAATTTATGCAGCAGAAAGCTCTGTTTACCGTACAATTGGATTGTACGAAGAAAACCAAGGTAAACTTTCTACAGAAGAACAAAAAGATATTAAATTAGTTGCGAATTCGATTTCTGAGTATGCAATTGAATGCTCCCTTAACAAGTTTTTTGCTAGTGAAGTACTTGATTATGTTGTGGATGAGGGTGTACAAATCCACGGCGGATACGGTTTTATGCAGGAGTATACGATTGAAAGAGCGTACCGTGATTCCCGTATAAACCGGATCTTTGAAGGTACAAATGAAATTAACCGTCTGTTAGTACCTGGCACTTATATTAAAAAGGCATTCAAAGGTGAACTTCCATTATTCCAAAAAGCAATGTCGCTTCAGGAAGAACTAATGATGTTAATGCCGGAAGAGCCAGGCGAAGAGCCTTTAGCTCAGGAAAAATACCTTGTAAGAAATGCTAAGAAAATTGGCTTGCTCGCACTTGGTTTAGCCGCTCAAAAATTTGGTAAGTCTTTAGAAAAGGAACAAGAAATCCTATCAAATATTGCAGATATCGTATCTAACGCATATGCAATGGAATCTGTTGTTTTACGTACAGAGAAGGCAATTGCAAACGGAGGACTTGAGAAGAATAAGCAAAAGCTTCTTTACACTCAAATCTTCTGCCAGGAAGCCTTTATTGAGATCGAGCAGCACGCTAAAGAAACTTTGGTTGCTACAGAGCAAGGAGATACACTGCGTATGTTAGTGTCTGCACTACGCAAACTTACTCGCTATACACCAATCAATGTTATTGCTAAGAAACGTGAAGTGGCTGATGTCCTAATTAAGGCAGAACGCTACACAGTTTAATTAGAACAACAGGTTCCCTCGTAAGGGTGGGAGCCTGTTTTTTTTTTTACTGGGAGGGATTTTCCGAATTTCGTCGAAATTTAACTAAGTACAGTTTTTTACCATCTCAAAAGTTAGGAATTTAAAATTCATTATGGTACTATTTTATTGACGTACATACGTCATGATCTGGGTAAGAGGGCGGTGAAATGGATGTCTTTGACTTTTTACTGGTATCCAAAATGCGGTACATGCCGAAAAGCGAAAAAGTGGCTGGATGAACATGAACTTTCATACAAGGAAATACATATTGCTGAAAATCCCCCATCTCGTTCGGAATTGAAAGATTATTATCAAAAAAGCGGTTTGGAATTAAAGAAATTTTTTAATACTAGCGGTCAGAAATACCGTGAATTAGGCATGAAGGATAAAATGAAGTCTGCTTCTGAGGACGAATTGCTGGATATACTTGCTTCTGATGGGATGTTAATTAAAAGGCCATTATTAACAGATGGCAGCAAGCTAACAGTTGGCTTTAAGGAAGAAGAATATGAGAAAATGTGGCTGTAAGGATGTATTATAATAGAAAAAATTACTGGAGGGATTTTGGTCATGACTACACCAAAGGATTTACGTTATTCTGAAGAACATGAGTGGGTAAAAGTTGAGGGAGAAAAGGTTCGCGTTGGAATTACTCACTTTGCACAATCTGAATTAGGAGATATCGTGTTTGTCGAGCTACCTGAAGTTGGCGATGAAGTAACTGCAAATGAGACGTTTGGCAGTGTTGAATCCGTTAAGACTGTTTCTGAACTATATGCACCTGTTAGCGGTAAGGTTGTAGAAGTGAATGAAGATCTTAGTGATAATCCTGAGTTTGTAAATGAATCACCATTTGAAAAAGCATGGATGATTGTAGTTGAGCTATCTGATAGCAGTGAATTGGATAAGCTAATGACTGCTGAACAATACGAGGCAATGGTAAAAGAAAACTAAATGAAACAATTGAAAACACCTATTTTTAGGTGTTTTTTTAATTGGGAAAAAATATGTCCTTTTCTTCTTCTAAAACTAGGGAACACTAAATTAAAATTTACTATAGAGGTGGATGAACCATGACATTGAGACAGCAGAAGATAGATGTGACAGACAGAGTGATTGGAAAACTTAAGGATGGGGAGTTGGAATTGTTTTTTGAAAATACCTCCATTGGTAAGATAAAAATACCGAATAACGACTTGACGTTTCAATTGGACCCGCAGTATGAGATAGAACAGCGTAAAATCTACCAAAATGTAACAGTTACCGAGCAACCCGACGCAAAATATACAGATTGTGACGATGGCGGTTGGTGTTAGTTTTTCTTAGTTGTTGTGATAGTACTCATAGTTGAATTACTAACTATGTTGATTGGAGCGGAAGGCACGAGACTCCTGCGGGACTAGAAGGTCAGGGTGAGACCCCACAAGCGCTTTAGCGCCGAGGAGGCTCACCGACCGCCCGCGGAAAGCGAAGTGCCTGGAGCTCCAATCAACATTATCAAGCTCAACACATTATTAATTTTTTCGAATATGTTAAAATAAAAACAACTTCTATTTATAGG
>JAQSXG010000564.1 GCA_029256785.1 Neobacillus sp. | reverse complement strand
AACGCAAATTATTCCTAGTATCCTCAACCAATCAACATAATAGCACCGCTCTCGCATAAAGCACTTTTCCATATGTCACAACCTTATATTGTAATGTTATTACTAATAGTAACTTTTCTACAATCTATATTAAGAAGTATACACCTCAAGGAATAAAATGTAAAAAAAAGAACTCAGGAGTTATAGGAAAAGCACAACGGCCAACAGGCCAATAGTAGCCTAATAGATAAAAGCAAAAAAGCTACCCTCTATTTCAAAGGTAGCTTACAGTTAAATTCTATTTTCAAGGAACAACCATAGAAAACGGGCAAAAGAAGTGCAGCTTGGAAACATTGGCTGAAATTACACGTTTCTTATATTCACGGGAATTTTTCGCGGTGTTACTATTGATTTAGGTGACGCCGCATTGCCTTTCAGTAGAGTAAATTGAATTTTCGAGCATGATCCGCGAGAATAATAATTTTTACTGATTTAAAAATTTGTCACAAAACCCAATGAAGCTCCGTGGGCGTTATAGGAAGGATTATGGGTTTTAAGACCATTAGAAACATGCATTAGCATATACCCGATATTCACTGAAGTGTTTTCATTGATTTTATAAATGAATTTAGGCCCGGCCCGCCACATAAAATTATAACATTTTCCTCCGGCCGGAAAGGTTTTGTCATATACGATAAATCCGCCGCTCATATCGAATGCTGCGGATAGCTTGCCAGAGTGGTATTTTTCATAGCGAATCATGTAAATAGGTCCGACACCGACTGCGGAACTGTCTTGGGTCTGTTGCTTTTCAGTTATGTATCCATACGGTCGAGTGATTGTAATACCTCTATATATAGACCTATTTTTTGTTTCAGAAATTTTCTCAAGTACATGTAGTGATACCGTATCAAGATCTCGGTCACTGTCATATGGAGTCAAGTAGTCCCACTCCATTTCAAGCTTGGAATCGGCCGCATAGCAATATGACTTTTCCGGCATGCAAATCAGCAAAAAATTAATGACAATTACTAAACAAATTAATCTACGCACAATACGACACTCCTCGTATGAGTTTTCTATATTGTAAACCATATGGTGCCATTATGCAAAAATAACCAGAGTTTTCTTTTCTCGGACAAAGGGACGGTGGTAGTGTCTGGTTAATCAATGGTATCCGCAAGACAAAACCACAATCCCTTTGAAAAACTGCGTTAGACGCGTACTGTGATGTCATGCTCGTATCATAGCGAAAATTACAAAATATATGCTATATATGCTGGGTGAATAACGTAGTTACTTTTGTTAACTACCAGTCCGGTTTTTTCGATGGCGGCAATTTCCACTCCTTAAGCATTTTAGCAATTTGCAACTCACTATTTGATGATTTAACTAACTTAATGTCGCTGATTTGCCAATTAAGATTTACTGTACCATACCAGTTTCTCTTCGGTTTTGCCTTAATTGTAACTATATATTCTTTTTCAATAAACCCCTTACTAAAAGTTGTTTTTTTATCTTCAGATGAAGCAGAAAGTTTGACTGATGATCCTGTGTATATTTGATAAGAACCATTACCAAAATACTTGGTAATTTCCATTATATCTTTAGATCTATTCATATCTTTACCTTCGACACTCATTGATTTGGGAGCGGTGTAGGTTTCCACAAACCCCCGTTCACTCCATATCTTTTTTTCAGTATCAACGAGTAAAGCAATCGCTACCTTATTGGCTTCTTCCCTATATCTTTCTGAATCCAAATCTTGTTCGTTAGGCATATGGAATGTTATAACAAGCTGCGACCACAACACCAACGCAAAGCCGATAGCTACTAACCACGGTGTAAAATTGTCTTTGCCAAAGTATTGAATATTGTACATTCGCCCATTTATAATAACCGCTCTATCCCGGAATTTGCTACCCATATAACCCCTCCCATCCAGATTGAATATTTAGAGACATTAGGTCGAGTAAACTTACCATTGTAGCTACCTACACAAGCCTGCCCATCCCGAAAAACTGCAGCCTCATCGAATGCCGGCATGATTACAAACTCTCCCGAGTAGTTGATATATCCCCACTTTCCAGCAACTTGTACGGCAGCCATTCCCTCTGAAAAGTTCTGAGCATTTTCGTACTCCGGACTAATCAATAGCTTGCCAGACTTATCAATATATCCCCATTTACCACTAACATCCACTCTCGCCAATCCTTCGCAAAAGTCTCCTGCATTATCAAAGGAAAGTGGAATCGTCAAACGTCCACAGCGGTCAATAAATCCATATTTATCGCCTGCAGCAACCACTAGCATTCCTTCTTTGAAATTGCCAATAAACTCGTACTGACTAATAAACGGAATAGTGATATTACCGGTTACATTGATAAAATAATGTCTGTTACGTCGAATAACCTCTGCTAACCCTTCGTGAAAATCTGAGCAGAAGTCATACTTAGGTGGAATCACCCACTGTCCATTTTTACCAATAAAACCCCATAAATCATTTTTCTTAGCTCGGGCAAGCCCTTCATTAAATGAATACGCTTCCTGTAACTGACAGTCTTTAACTACAGTACCGGAAGCATCTATGTAACCCCATTTACCTCGCAACTGAACACAAGCAAGCCCTTCACTAAAGTTCCGCGCATCATCATAAATTGGCTCAATATGAATTTGTTCAGTCTCATTGGCGAAACCAAGTTTTCCGTTCTTTTCAATTCTAATTAACCCCTCTGAGAATTTTCCCCTTGGATTATACAAACCCTGATCATTACTTGCCGGCACATCTTCACCTGCATCATCCCATACCAAGTCGCAATGCTGAGTAAGTTCGGTTAAGTTTTGATAGGTGTCCTCCGGCTGATAGTGTCGATTTTTCCAGATAGCATTTAATTCCTTAATATCCTCATGGTCTTCAGGAAAGAAGCGTAATGCTTTTCTTAGCATCAAAATGGCCAGTTGTATGTTATTTGCTGACTTGGCCAGGTCGGATAAAAAGCTGAACGCATGGAAGAGTACACTATTACTTTTACCGCGTACCGGGAAGACTTTTTGGCTTTGTTCAACGGCTTCCTGGTGGGCGATACCACCCTGACCGGAGGCCTGTAATATGTCCCATCGGTTTCTCAATAGTTCTCCGCGAACCACAAAATAAAACTTCCAAGGATAGGCTTGAGCCAAATCTATAGCCTCGTTAATGTACTGTAAGGCTTGTCCTGCATCCTTTTCATGTAGCCAGATCACTTGACCAAGCTCCTCGAGACACCATACTTTGTTTTCGATTGCTGAGAAGAAATGATCGTTTTCTACTAACCCAGTTACCTTAACAGGAATAATGCTTTTGAAAAGGTTGATGGCCGGAGCCAATTGCCCAACTCTTAGCAAACAGCGTGCCAATGTTGCACGCTGCCGCCAGTCAAAGTAGTTGTGAACCAAAAACCGAGAAATTTTAAAATCATTTTCAGTAACATACTG
>JAQSXG010000563.1 GCA_029256785.1 Neobacillus sp. | reverse complement strand
ACACAGCAGGTGCAATCCCTGACGACTCGATGGTAACAATTTTTGTAATTCCTTCTCTAGCAAATCGGCGTGCAAATTCCTTCCCAATTTCATTCATTAATACTGGATCAATCTGATGGTTCAAGAACGAATCGACCTTTAAGACATTTTCATTTAGCACCAATCCGTCACTCTCAATCTTTTCCTCTAGTAATCTCATGATTTTCCCCCTGATAAAAAATAAAAAAGCCCAAAGGATATTGCTCACATCAAAGAGTGAGGCAATGTCCTTTGGGCTTTTTAAAACCAAATAGAATGGAGTAAGTAGTAAGACTAACGCCATTTGCATTACCCACTCATAGTCAGATTGTTAACGGCAATCTGGTAGAAACTTGCAGGCCAAATCCTGCGATTATATGAGTGAAACGTATGAATTTATTCACATTATACACATGACTCGAGTGCAAATCAACCAAAATATTATTAAAGACGAATGAAGTCGTTGTGATATACAGAAATGTTCGCTTATTGAAAACGGTTACGCATTATTAAAACAGGTTATTCCTAGGATTGAATATCCATTCAATATCAAGTATCATTAGAAAGAGTAATTATTCAGACAATTCCAAAACATTATATACTTACCGGTTAGAACGCTAAGGGAGGGAACGATTAATGGATAGATTACAAGCTCTTACCAATGAACTGATGGCTAGGAAAGAAGCAGCACGCCTAGGAGGCGGACCTAGAAAAATCGCAGAACAGCACGAGAGAGGATTGTTAACAGCACGAGAAAGAATTAGCAAATTAGCTGATAAAGATACATTTACTGAGCTAGGGATGTTGAATACCTCCGATGTAAAGGGAACTGAACACAAAAGTTATGGTGACGGACTTATTGTCGGGTTAGGTAGGGTAAATGGGCGTCCCGCAGTCATTCAAGCAGGTGATAAAACAGTTTTTGCCGGTACGGAAGGAAATGTTCACATCCGCAAATCAAAAAGCATACACGAATTTGCCGTAAAAAACGGCTTGCCCTTTTTCTCCTTACATGAAGGAGGAGGTTTGAGGATGCCAGATGGAATGGGATCTGATGGAATCAGCGACAAATTATTCCCTCGTGAAATGCTAACATTACATCGTCAGGTTCCGTCCATGTCTGCCATATTGGGAGATAGTTTTGGCGGACCAACATGGGAAGCAGTTTCTTCGGATTTTGTAACACAGTTGCAAGGAACCTGTATGGGCATAGCCGGTCCAAGAATGCTCGAGCTAGCAAATGGTCAAAAACTTACACCTGAGGAGCTTGGAGGAGTGGATATTCACAATCGATACACAGGTCAAATTGATGATGATGGTGTAAGCGAGGACGAATGCATTGACCAGATTAAAACGTTTTTTTCCTATATGCCGCAAAATGCGGAAGAACGTCCGGCTATGAAACCAAGCATAGATGACCCGTACCGCTTGGTTGATGAAGTTTTTTCTATTCTTCCACAGCAAAATAATCGAGTATATGATATGAAGAAGATGATTAATGTATTAGTTGATGATGGCCTTACCTACGAGTATCAGAGGAAATTTGGAAAAGCGTTGATTACCTTGTTCGCCCGCCTAAATGGACATGTTGTTGGAATTATAGCAAATCAACCAAATCAGTATGCTGGAGCACCAGGTCCCCATGAATGTCAAAAAGCCACAGAATTTATTTGCCTATGTGATTCCTACCATATTCCGCTTATTTTTCTCCATGACACACCAGGATTTCGTATTAGCAGTGAGGCTGAAAAGGCAAAAATGCCAACGAAAATCATGGTGTGGAATCAGGCTCTAGCATTATCTACAGTTCCTAAGATATCGGTTGTAATCCGTAAAAGTATTGGTGCGGCCTATGGAAATATGTGCGGACCAGGAATGGGTGGAGACTTGATTGTGGCCTGGCCAACGGCTGAAATTAATTTCACTGGACCTGAAGTTGGAATCAATGTCGTATATGGCCGTGAACTTGCTCTTGCAGAGAATCCGAAGGAAGCAAGAAGACATTTACTAGAGAATTGGTCGTTTGATAGTTCACCATATAAAGCGGCGGCGAAGCATTTAATAGATGATGTCATTCACCCGAGGGACACACGAAAGTTTTTATGCCAGTCACTCGAATTTCTATTAACGAAAAAACGCGAAAAAAGCCAGCGTCTACTAGCAACCTGGCCAACCGGCATATAGAATATAAGAGACCTATCCAAATTACTGGATAGGTTTTTTCTTTGGTACTATATTTATTACTTTGTATCCCGGTTTTATTTTTACTTTTTTCGTTTCTTTGTCTGTTTTCACTTGATAGATAGAGAATTTTTTTGGCTGATGTTCAATGAGTTCCACTTTGTTAATGTTCTCTCTGCGGAACTGTTTTTGAATTTTACGTATTTGTTTATCCGGCTTCTCACCAAAAAGGAAATCATACAGGTATATAAATAAATAGATAAAAATACCGCCAACTAATAGGGTATAAATGAACGAAGAAATAACTGTCATGGGCCTACATCCTTTCTACAAAGCATCATTAAGTAATGACTCTATTATACCGTTTTGTATTCATTTGAAAACTTACTTATCTTTCAGATAATTAGGGGAAAAGTAACTTTAAATTCAATTGGATATTTTATTAAGTGAGTTTTAAAATTTTTTAACAGAATGTCCGCTTGATATGAACATTTAATGAAAAATGTGATAAAGTATAGTACAGAAATGCTTTCATACTAGTAATTGTACATATTTCAATTGTCCATCCATGGCGGACAATTGTTTTTCTATCAGGTACAAAAGGGAGGAATTTACATGTCCAGTCATTCATTAGAACAATTTTTAAACGAAAACCTGGCCGATTTAAAAACTAAGGGTCTTTATAATGTTATCGATCCTTTAGAAAGTGCAAACGGTCCAGTAATCACAATAAATGGGAAACATTTAGTTAATCTTTCATCCAATAATTATTTAGGGTTAGCAACAGACGAGCGTTTGAAACAGTCAGCAGCAGATGCAATTGAGAAATACGGAGTCGGTGCCGGTGCTGTTCGGACCATTAATGGCACACTTAAATTACATGTCGAATTAGAAGAAAAGTTAGCTGAGTTCAAACATACAGAAGCTGCTATTGCCTATCAGTCCGGCTTTAACTGTAATATGGCGGCCATTTCAGCTGTTATGGACAAGAATGATGCAATTTTATCGGATGAGCTCAATCATGCTTCTATTATCGATGGCTGTCGTTTATCAAAAGCAAAAATCATTCGTGTAAATCATTCTGATATGGCCGATCTACGTTCGAAAGCTAAGGCTGCAAAGGAATCAGGTTTATATAATAAAATAATGGTTATTACCGATGGCGTATTCTCAATGGATGGCGATATTGCCTTATTACCTGAAATTGTCCAAATCGCAGAGGAATTCGATCTCATTACATATGTAGATGATGCCC
>JAQSXG010000562.1 GCA_029256785.1 Neobacillus sp. | reverse complement strand
GTATGGCTATCGCCACAAACGATGGTTTTTCCAGGCTGCGTCAACCCAAGTTCTGGACCAATTACATGAACGATCCCATTATCAGGATGATGAATATCAGATAGTTCGATCCCGAATTCTAGGCAATTTTTTTTCAATGTATCGATTTGGTTCTTTGAGACAAGATCTTTAATTTCACTACGGTCACGTGTTGGAACATTATGATCCATTGTCGCATAGGTTAAGTCTGGGCGGCGGACCTGGCGTCCGTTTATCCGTAAGCCTTCAAATGCCTGAGGAGAAGTTACTTCGTGAACAAGGTGTAAATCAATATAAAGTAAATCAGGCTTTCCTTCTTCTTGATGTACAACATGCTGCTCCCAAATTTTTTGGATGATATTTTTTGGTGTTTGCATTAGCGTCCTTCCTCACGTTTATAGATTTAATAAAAAGGGGATAGGTATCCTTGGGTGTTTTTAGAAAATTAACAGATAAAGTGAACAACCCCAATGAAGTTTTACCCTTATCAGTGAAACTAGCAATTTTTTCAGCGAAAAATCACTTTTTATCAGCGAAACTAGTCCGTTTATCAGCGAAACTAGTCCGTTTATCAGCGAAACTAATTAATAGCAAAATTTACAGTTAAGCCGCCAGGCAAACAAGCCTAGCGGCTAAAGGCAACCACTCACTCAATTACTTATATATAACAACTCATAATACACTTTGAGGCATTTTGTGATTTAATATAATCGACAATTAGACGAGTCATTTCAACGGTACCAACCGGACGCCCGTCTGGAACATGAAGATCAGCAGTATGGAAACCAGCGTCTAATACCGATTGAACCGCTTCTTCAAGCAATTTTGCTTCGTCATCCAATTGGAATGAATAGCGTAGCATCAGTGCTGCGGATAAAATCATTGCCACAGGGTTAGCTACCCCTTTTCCTGCAATATCAGGTGCCGAGCCGTGAACCGGTTCATATAGTCCTAACCCATCTTCTCGCAAACTAGCAGAAGGGAGCATGCCGAGAGATCCTGTTAAAACAGAAGCTTCATCACTTAAAATGTCACCAAACATATTCTCCGTCACAATGACATCAAACTGTGTTGGGTTTGTAATTAGCTTCATAGCAGCGGCATCCACTAAAACATGTTCAACCGTAACATCAGGATACTGAGCTTTTTTCTCTTCGACAATCTCACGCCATAGCTTACTAGACTCTAAAACATTAGCTTTATCAACAGAAGTGAGGTGACCGCGCCGCCCCTGTGCTGCTTGAAAGCCTTTATCGACGATCCTTTCAATCTCTTTCCGAGAATAGGAGAGGGTATCGACAGCCACATTCCCGTTCTCACGCCGTTCGCTAGGTGTCCCAAAGTAAAGGCCGCCTGTAAGTTCACGGACGATTAACAGGTCACTTCCGACAATCACTTCCTCTTTAAGAGGAGAGGTATGAAGCAAATTTTTAAACCCTTTAATCGGTCTTACATTTGCATATAAATCAAGTGCTTTGCGAATGCCGAGCAATCCTCTTTCAGGGCGTAAATGGGAGGGGTTGTGATCCCATTTTGGGCCGCCAACTGCACCTAGTAATACAGCATCCGCCTGTTTGCAGGCATCAATCGTGGTTTCTGGTAGGGGAGTGCCGTATAAGTCAATGGCTGCTCCTCCAATTTCATGGGTTTCGAAATGGAAATTGTGGTTAAATTCTTCAGCGATGGCACGTAGCACATCCTTAGCAGATCCAATGACTTCTTTGCCAATCCCATCACCAGGCAGTAAAACAATTCGTTTTTTCATTCGAAGCAACCTCCTCATCATTTTTTAAGCCCTTTCGAAAAAAAGTACTCGTCTTTCAATTGTTCTATAAAGGTGCTGGCTCTACTAACACGGCACCTTTTTGGTTATAAAATACGCGATTAACTGCATTGATAAATGCCTTTGCCGAAGCCTCTAATACATCCTGTGCGGATCCACGTCCACTGACAGGTACACCATTTACTGTCATCTTTACATGAACCTCAGCAAGTGCATCGCGGCCTTGACCGATAGAGTTTAATTTAAAATCAGTAAGATGAATTTCTTCTTTTACCAAAGCTTCAATTGTGTTGTATAGTGCTTCAACGCTACCCGAACCCGTGCGTGCTGTTTCAACCTTAATGCCTTCGGGGCTAGTAAGCGCAACAGTAGCCGTCGGGAGATTGGCAGAACCATATTGTACTTGGAAAGCGACAAGTTCATATTTTTTTACATCTACAACAGCTGTTTGAATATCGGTTAAAATCGCAAATAAATCTTCATCCGTTACTTCTTTTTTACGATCCGTTAGTTGTTTAAAAGCAGTGAACGCCTCTAGAAGCTTTTCTTCGGATAATTGGAAACCCATTTTTTCGATAGTATCTTTAAAGGCATGACGGCCAGAATGTTTCCCAAGAACGAGGTCATTCGACTGAATCCCAACCATTTCTGGAGTGATAATTTCATACGTTAAGGTATTTTTTAATACGCCATCCTGATGGATACCAGATTCATGGGCGAATGCATTTTTTCCGACCACTGCCTTATTCCCGGGAACCATCATTCCTGTAAAACGGCTGACAAGGTCGCTCGTGCGTTTCGTTTCTTTTAAGACAAGATTCGTCGTATATGGGTATTTGTCTTTTCGAATCGCTAGGGCAACTGCAATTTCCTCTAGAGAGGCGTTGCCGGCACGTTCGCCGATTCCGTTTATCGTGCCTTCAACCTGTGTTACTCCGTTTTCAATGGCCGCAAGCGAGTTGGCAACAGCCATTCCTAGGTCGTCGTGACAATGGCAGGATAGTGCTACCTTATGAATATTACGGACATTTTCACGAATATAGCGGAACATATAGCCGTATTCTGAGGGGGTAGAATACCCAACGGTATCTGGTAGATTTATAACCGTCGCACCTGCATCAATTACCTTCTCGATAATATGGACAAGAAAGTCGAGATCAGAACGTGAAGCATCTTCAGCTGACCATTCAATATGCGGAAATCTCTTTTTTGCATAAGCAACCATTTCAACCGCTGTTTGAGTCACTTGCTCCGGTGTTTTAAGCAGTTTATATTTCATATGGATAGGGGAAGTGGCAAGGAAAACATGCAATCTTGGTTCTGCTGCATCTTTTAATGCGTCCCACGCAATGTCAATGTCTGATTTTGTTGCTCTTGCTAGACCAGTCACAGAAGTGTTCTTAATCGTCCGTGCAATTGCTCTAACTGCTTCAAAATCTCCTTGGGAGGAAGCCGGAAAACCGGCCTCCATAATGTCAACGCCAAACCGTTCTAGCTGTCTAGCAATCTCCAGTTTTTCAAGTTGGTTTAAATTTACACCAGGGGACTGTTCGCCATCACGCAGTGTTGTATCAAAGATGTTAACGTGAACCATTTACCACCACTTCTTTCTTTTCATTTAC
>JAQSXG010000561.1 GCA_029256785.1 Neobacillus sp. | reverse complement strand
GTAACGGGAGACAAAGGGGATGTAGGCAGAATCCGAACAGCTAGTCTTTATGGGATAACCCACACAGCACCATATATGAGAGATGGGAGCATTGCGACACTTGAAGAAGTAATTGATTACTATGATCGTGGCGGTGACAATCATCCAAATAAGAGCTTCTTTATGAAGCAATTTATGGAACCAATTGGCTTAACGGACCAAGAGAAGGAAGATCTTCTCGCCTTCTTAAAAACTTTGGGAGGAAAACCACCGATTATCACTAAACCAGAGCTTCCATAAAGAGAGGCCTGTGCCCCAATGCGCTATAATGCTAACGCAACAGGGCTCAGGCCCCTATTTTGTATAACGATTAGCGTAGCTTGAGGCAACGAAGGCATTGGGTTTAATCTTTGGTTCAACCCCCATTGACTCTATTCTTGTTACCATTTCCTTAACAAATTCACTTGTTTTATTCCGTTTACCTGCTCCGATATCAATATGGCCTTCCATTGTAAACGTAGCTCCTTGATAGAGATAGGGAAGGACTATATTAATTAACTGTGTTTTCCTTTCTTCGGTAAACAGTGCTACGATATCTTCAGTTAAGGATAACTCGAGAGAAATTCTCTCATGCAACTGTGTCATCCTCCGTGGAATGATAACCTTCCTTATGCAAGCCCAGACACCCTTTCCCTCGTTCTGAATAACAATTCCAGTAATAAACACCGTTTGACTCTTATGAACTTGCGAGTCAGTCCCGACCATCAAACGGTAATTTCCACTAGGTGCCAAGTTCATAAAAGTAACAATATGATTGAATACCTGTTCAAAAGACATACTCTGCTCACATAAATTCTGGAACGAATAGTGATACACCTGATATTTCTTCAACCTACTCATCACATCCTTCCTTCACAAAGCTTCACATTTTTTAACTATTCTATTATATGAATAAATATATATGCCCGTGCAGCCACAAACAGTAGCTCCTAAAAAACCAGAAGAAGCAAATTATTAGAGGAGTGTATTCCTGAGGAGGACAAATGTGTTTTTGTGGTGCCTGTCACCTTTTTCTATTTTAAATTGTACCCAAGGTTATTTTGTTGTACTATTTATCTAATAGTTTTTAAGAGGATTGGAGTGTGTTTAAGTGACGGAAAGTTATGAGAATAAAATTTTGGAATGGTTCGAGCATTTCCATGCTCATCCAGAGGTGAGCTGGAACGAATACAAGACTACGGAAAAGATTGCGAGTATTTTGGAGGACATTGGAGTTAGTTACCGACTTTTTTCTGATGTTACTGGTCTCATAGCCGAAATGGGCGAGGGCGAAGAAGTCGTTGCCGTCCGTGCAGATATAGATGCCCTTTGGCAGGAAGTAAATGGAGTTTGGCAGGGGAATCACTCATGTGGTCACGATGCCAACATGTCGATGGTCCTCGGAGCACTCCTCTATTTAAAAAATAAACCCACTAATAAGCGAATTCGTTTCATTTTTCAACCTGCTGAGGAGAAAGGAAACGGCTCGTTGGCAATGATTGAAAGAGGAGCCGTGGATGAGGTTAACACCCTATTTGGTGTTCATCTTCGTCCGGCCGATGAGCTCCCACTAGGAAAGGTTTCCCCGTCCATCCATCATGGAGCGGCGATATTCTTAGAAGGGAAAATTATTGGTGTAGATGCTCATGGAGCACGACCACACCAAGGTAAGAATGCAATTGATGTGGTTATTGCTCTGCATAATTTTGTGAAATCACTTTATTTATCACCATTTGAGCCCTATTCTGCTAAGTTGACCAAAATAGCAACCGGTGGTGAAAATTTAAATATTATTCCTGGTACTGCTGAGTTTGCCATGGATGTTCGTGCCCAAAAAAATGAATTCATAGATATACTGAAGGATAAGATTGATACAGGTATTCGTAGTTTAATTGATCTTTATGGTGTGGATATAGAATGGAATTGGAGTGATTTTACTCCAGGGGCAGAGGTGTCAAAAGAAGCAGAAACAATAGCTGTCGAAGCGATCCGTCAAACCGTTGGAGCAGAAGGAACAGCCCCTCCAGTGATTACCTCTGGTAGTGATGACTTCCACTTCTATACCATTAAAAAACCAGAATTAAAGGCAACAATGATTGGAATTGGAGCTGACCTTCGACCAGGATTACACCATCCCAACATGACATTTAACAAATCCGTTCTCGACCTCGGGGCCAGGATCCTTGCGGAAACACTAGCAAGAGCATAGCCCTTGCGGTGAAAAATGCGGTGACAGGCACCGCGAAAATACATTTGTCCACTCCAGGTGGACATGAATAAAAACTGCCTGACCGCAAGCGGTCAGGCAATTTTTATCTTATATATGATATGGTCTCTTCTATTTGTTCGATATGTCGTTGTTCGTGTAGATAAATTAGTTCGACCCATTGGTCAAGGGGAAGGTGTCCGAATAGCGGATGCTTAGCTGACCTTTGCGTAAGAAGTGATTTATCTTCAATTCGACTTAATACCTCTAACAAAATCTCTCTCGACCTGTCCAACTCTTCAAAAATCTGAGCCATGTTCAAGGAGACCTCGCCTGGCAGGACAATATCTGGGGCGTCTATTTTAATGGAACGGTCTGCGGCGAATTGGAGCGGCTTCGGATCAGCTTTTCTGCTAATACCTTTCTTTAATCCATAAATAATTGATTGTGTAAAAGTTCTTTCCACTAAGTATAGGTGATGGCAAATCTGTGAAATACTCCACTTATCGCTTGCTGGCTTCTTGTTCAGTTCTTCGCTGGTAAGCGAATTAATTATACCTAATAACTGATTTCTAGTTTCCTCTAGCTGATCATTTACAGATTTAGTCATGGCAATTCCCCCTTCAAAAGAGCATCCACTACTGTATATATTCGCTAGTAAGAATTATATACCCTTCAATTGAGCTACAAAGAAATTATATTAAGAGTGGAAATAGTCTGATAGAATTTGAATAGGTGAAAAAATGAAAGATTGGGTGATTACTATCATCAGACGAATGAGAAGATTGAATACCTTACGTAATCAAATATTGGTAGTATTTTTAATGGTAATAACAGTAGTGCTATTGATTGTATCGATAATGGTATATAGCCAGGTAGGTAAAATAATGAAAAAAAATGCAGAGGAGCAAATCCAACAGACGGCCGTTGAAGCAAACGGGAGAATGGAAACGCTTTATAAACATATTGATACATTATCCAATCAATTAGTAACCAATACAAACGTCCAACAGTTAATGCTTGGCTTGGTAAACGGAGAAAGTTTAGATTTTGCAAAAAGAGAATCACTGATTAAAGTCATAAATAATTTCCATGCCTATTCGGATGGTATTTCTTCCTATGAATTATATACGACAGAAGGAAAAAGGATATATCCCTTTGATGATAAAAGGATATCTAGTGTTATTGAAGATAGCGGGGTAACTAAGGCGAGGTTGGAAAAGGGACGCCTGAT
>JAQSXG010000560.1 GCA_029256785.1 Neobacillus sp. | reverse complement strand
GGCACCGGTGCCTCCAAGGATAGGCTATAAGGTAACTCACAAGTTTCCCAACCAGGCTTTACATGATACCCTTCGTATTCTTGATAACTACCTGCAAGATATATTTGGAATACAATGATTTGACCAGTCGTCCTTTCTGAGGTTGAGTTTATAAACAAGGTTATTAATCCTAATCGATTACTAACCAAATTTGGTATATACTGGTAGTAACTATTGGCAGAGAGTATTCCAAGGAATAGGAGAAGTGCTATGAAGAAATTCGGTGATATGAAGTCCCGTTTTTTAGGTATTCATGACCTGATGAAATTCAGGGTTACAGAAATATTGTTGATATCTACGGAGTACGATGCGTATGTCCTTGAAGAAGATGGACGGTTAGAGGAGCAGATTTACCAGCAGTTCAACGACTTGAGCATTCCTTTTATACCTAGAATTCATTGGGTAGCCAACGGAGAAGATGCTTTAGAAGAATTGAAATCGAGAACAATCCACTTGATCATTACCATGTCACGCGTAAGCGACTTAAGCTCATTAGAATTTGAAACAATAATCCATAAAGCCTATCCAAATATTCCGATTGTTATGCTTTCCTATGACCGGCTGACTCCGGAAATGATTAAAAAGGTCCGGGAATTTTCTTGTATTAACAGGGTGTTTCACTGGTCGGGAGACAATAAGGTGCTGTTGGCTATCATTAAATACATTGAAGACCAGCAAAACGTGAATGCGGACAGCAAGTTGGGAGTTCAGGCCATCCTTTTGGTCGATGATTCCCCGGCGTATTACTCGCAGCTTTTACCTATCATCTATACAGAAATCTTGACCCAGACCCGGTACCTGGTGTTGCATGCTATGAATATCAGGCATGGTTTGCTTAGAGTACGCCTTAGGCCGAAGATTCTTCTCGCGGAAACCTATGAAGAGGCAATGGAAATTATTGGAACGTACCGCTACAATTTGCTGGGGGTAATTTCTGATGTGAGTTTTCCAAAGGATGGAGCACTAAACGCTAAAGCTGGTTTTGAACTGGCCCAAAGAGTTAAAGAGATGATTCCCGACCTTCCATTTTTATTACAGTCCGAGGAACTGGAAAATGCCGAAAAATCCAAAGCATTACATTTGGATTTTCTGAACAAAAACTCTTCCAGCCTACTGCATAATTTACGCACCTATATTCTGGAGAATTACGGTTTCGGTTCTTTTGTGTTTAAGTATCCTGATGGTATGGTCATTGATGAAGCGACTGACATCACAAGTCTGGAAAGAATACTCCATAACCTGCCAGATGAGAGTTTGTATTATCATGCGACTAAAAATCATTTTTCACGTTGGTTCCGCGCTCGCGCCGAAGTTGAAGTGGCGGATAAACTGAGATTTGTGGACACCAATCAGATCGGCAGTGCTTCTGAAATTCGGGCCTATATCTTGAAAGTGTTGAATGATTATTTTCGAAAATACCAATCTGGGTTGGTGCTTGATTTTGAAGGGCTTTCCAAAAAAGATATGGAGAATGCGTTCATTAAACTGGGGACGGGCTCTTTGGGGGGGAAGGCCAGAGGGGTTGCCTTTATGAACGTTATGATTGCTAAAGCCTATCTTGCGGATAAATACGAAGATATGAAAGTCAAGGTGCCTCGCTCATTTGTTATTGGCAGTGATGTTTTTGAAAAATTTATTGAAGAGAATAATCTTTATTCCTTTCTTACCTCTAACCCGAAGGAGGATGCGATTGCGCAAAAATTTACGGAAAGCTTCTTACCGGCCGCCATTCAAGCAAATCTGCGTGTCTTGACCCACCATATAAAATGTCCGCTCGCAGTTCGCTCGTCAAGCATTCTGGAGGATTCGAGAATATTGCCTTTTGCCGGTATTTACAATACATATGTAGTTCCAAACAGTCACGAAGATTCTGAAGTTCGGCTTAAACAGCTCGAGGATGCAGTTAAACTGGTATATGCTTCGGTGTTTTATTCAGCTCCTGTGCAATACGCAAAAAATGCAGATATCCGAATTGAAGAAGAAAAAATGGCGGTCCTAATCCAGGAACTGGTCGGAGAATGCTATGGCGATCTCTATTACCCGGCCATGTCCGGTGTGGCCCAATCCTATAACTTTTATCCTTATTATCCGTTGGAGCCGGAAGACGGAACAGTGAGTTTGGCCCTGGGATTAGGGAAAGCCATTGTTGACGGTGAGCGGGTATATCGTTTTTCACCGGCTTATCCCAAACTGAACCCCCTTGTTTCAAGCCCAGATGAGTATATGAAAAAATCGCAAAATGCATTTTATGCTATAAATTTCAAGGAGTCTGCCGACATCACGTTGCGTGTCGACGAAAACTATGTTTATAAGAAACTGCTGATTTCTCAGGCGAGTAAAGATCAGTCGTTGGAGTATATTGGCAGCACATATTCTATTGAAGACGACTGCATTTATGACAACTTAAGTCAATCAGGGCCAAAGCTGGTGACATTTGCACCAATTCTCAAGTATAATAGGTTGCCACTGATACAAATTATTAAAGACTTGCTGAGGCTGGGAAAACAATCATTTGGCACAGATGTTGAAATTGAATTTGCTGTCAATATCCCTAAGGATAAAAGCAAACCTAAGGAGTTCAATTTCTTGCAGATAAGGCCGATGGTGGTCGGAAGAGAAGCTTTTCAGGTTAATCTGGATGAGCCGATGGAATCCTGGTGTTCCAGTAAGCGTACCATTGGCAACGGAATTTACCAAAGTATTCACGATATTATTTTTGTTGATCCTGAGACGTTTAGTTTACAGGACAGCGTTCAAATTGCCAATGAGATTGGTGAGCTAAACAAGATGCTGGTCAAGGAAGGCCGCCGGTGCATTCTCATTGGATTCGGACGAATGGGAACAGCGGATAGATGGTTAGGGATTCCATTGACATGGGAGCAAATGTCTCAGGCAATGATCATCGTGGAAGTCGATCTTAAGAATCTTCGTCCAGAACCTTCGCTTGGCAGTCATTTCTTTCATAATTTAACGGCCACCAATATGGGATACTTCCATATTCAATATGATAATGAAGCTGTGGGAATGCTTGATTGGGATTGGCTATTACACCAACCAGTCCTGGAGCAAACAAAATATGTCAAGCTGGTCAGAAGGCCGGAAGCATTCAAGGCTAAAATTGACGGGAGAAATTTTAAAGGTATTATTTACAAATAAGACGTTTGATTTCCCTGTGTAAAATAAGGGGTAACTAGTAAAAAAGTTACTAAGACAAAAGTTGTATAAATAATGCGAAACCGAATAGTTTTAAAAAAATTAAAAATTTAGATAGTTTTCACAAGAGGACATTGCTCTTTTTAGACAGAGCGAAAAATTGATTTTGTGTTAAATTGCTAGAAAACATTTAGGCAAATTTTTATTTGGATGATTGCGTATTGTGAAATAAAATATTAGTCCTTCTGGAGTGGATTAATGAGGTGGA
>JAQSXG010000029.1 GCA_029256785.1 Neobacillus sp. | reverse complement strand
GTGAGCTTACATCTCAAGAATTGGTGTTAATGTATTTATATAGAATCTCGGTTTTTGATAAACAAATTAACTCAATTCTTGAGGTAAATCCTGATGCCTTACATATTGCAGCTGCTCTTGATACTGAGAGGAAGGAATCTGGCCCTCGCAGTCCATTACATGGAATACCAATCCTAATTAAAGACAATATAGACACGAGCGATAAGATGCATACTAGCGCAGGCTCCTTAGCATTAAAGAACTCCATTGCGCAAAGGGACTCGTTTATAGCAGAACAATTACGTAAAGCCGGAGCCGTCATTTTAGGTAAAACCAACATGACTGAATGGGCGAACTTTATGGCAATCGGTATGAGAAGCGGCTATAGTTCTCGTGGTGGTCAGGTGTTAAACCCTTATGGACCAGCTAAGTTTGATGTAGGTGGTTCTAGCTCAGGATCAGGTGCGGCTGCAGCAGCAAATTTCGCAACGGTAACAATTGGGACAGAAACATCCGGTTCCATATTGAATCCTGCGTGCCAAAACTCGTTAGTGGGAATTAAACCAACGGTAGGATTAATTAGCCGAAGAGGAATCATACCTATATCGCATACACAAGATACCGCTGGCCCGATGACACGGACGGTAGAGGATGCCGCTATTGTCTTAAACGTTGTGACATGGAGAGATGAGGAAGATCCTGTTACCCAGACAAATCCGCATCATAACAGAGACTTTACTAAACATCTTATTAAGGATGGCTTAGTAGGAAAACGTATTGGAATTGCATGGGATGGATTTATTGAAAAGCTTGATAAAGAAAAGCATAAGGTAATCGACGATGCTATTACTGTTTTAAAATCATCCGGTGCAGAAATTGTTGATAAGATTGAGATTCCATCTGCAAAAAACGAGTGGAATTATGATGTATTAACGTATGAATTTAAGCCAGACCTGAATGCTTATTTGAATAGTCTTCACCCCTCTGTACCAATACGAACCTTAACCGATTTGATTGAATTTAATCAGGCGAATGAAGAAGCAATGCTTAAATTTGGGCAGGAAGTGTTAATTGAGGCAGATTCAACAAGCGGTTCATTGACAGATGCTAAGTATATTCACGCTCTTGAATTTGATCGGTATCATTCAACGCAATATGGGATCGATTATGCTTTAGAAAAATATAACTTAGATGCGATCTTTTTTCCTAGTGATGAAGGGTCACATATCAGTGGTAAAGCAGGGTATCCAACAATTGCTGTTCCGGCAGGCTATGATCCGAGTGGGGAGCCAGTTGGTGTTACTTTTGCTGGCACAGCCTATAGCGAACCAGTCTTAATTGAGATTACCTACGGGTTTGAACAATTAACAATGTACCGGAAACCACCAGTTCTATCGGCGGAATAAGTTGAGGTGTTTTCACTCATACTATTGATGTATTTCTCTAAAAAGGAGATGATGGTGTGGGAAGAACGAAACTAGGAAATGCCAATGCTCAGCGTAATAATAATCGTAAAAAAGGGATGAAAACTAGCGCTGGACTTGTTGAATTTACAACAGGTGAAGATTTAAAACGTAACCGTCCAAACGATAAATAAAAAAGTAACGCCTCCTAGGTAAATTAGGGGGCGTTGTTATTTATAGGAATTGTTAAATTTGCTTGTAGTTTGTCCCCCTCATCGACCGAATCTAATGAGAGAGAGCAGTTTGGGTCAAAGAAATCAACCAGTTTAGCCTTCTGATAAGTTTTTTAGTGCTTTTTTGGCTGGGCCTTCGATGACGTCGCCATCATATGAGAATCTGGACCCATGACATGGACAATCCCATGATTTTTCGGCATGATTCCATTCGCATTCACAGCCTAGATGTGTACAGGTGGTATCTACAATATACATCTTACCTTCTTTATCTTTATAAGCACCTGCACGCTGTCCGTTATACATGACAACAGAGCCTTCGCCATCCTTTAATTCTTCTATCTCTTTAGCTGGGATTTCTAATTTACCCTTGATCAGGTGTTTTGCTACATCGGCATTAATAGAAACGACCTTAGCGAGATCTGGGTCCTCATGGAAGCGTGAAGGGGTGTAAAGTTCCATATAAGGATTCTCTCGTTTTTTTATATAATCAGTCAATATGTGCCCCGCTAAAATACCTGTGGTCATTCCCCATTTTTTATAGCCAGTGGCTACGAAAATATTTTCATTATTTTTCGTAAGATGGCCAATATAAGGAACATTATCTAAAGTTTCTAAATCCTGAGCAGACCAACGATAACTATAATCCGACTCCCCGAACACTTCCTTAGAGAAATACTCAAGGGCTGTATAATGGCTAACAGTATCGGCTCCCTGTCCGGTCTTGTGACTTTCACCACCTATAAGGAGGAGGTTTTCCCCATTCACAGGAGTATATCGAATCGAGCGTGTTGGGTTGTCGGCACTAATATACATGCCGCCAGGATAGTCTTTGGCTGTTTTTAACCCAATAACATAAGATCTTGATGCATACATCCGTGCAAAATAAAGCCCTGGTTTATCATAAAAAGGAAAATGGGAAGCCTGTACTACCTGGTTACAGGAAATCCTGTAACCATCCTTCGTCACAACGGATGGTTGAACGTCCTCACTTTCAATATCATCAGCAACAGTATTTTCAAAAACCAAGCAACCCGCATTCACTGCTTCAGATAGAAGTCCTTTTAAAAACTTTAGCGGATGGAATTGTGCCTGGTTCCTCATTAAAATAGCTTTTTTGATTTGAATATCAAAAGGAATATTGCCAACTATCTCTCCATCAATACCCAACTTCTGATATGCAGACATTTCCGTTTCAACTTTTTTTGCATATTCATCAGTGACAGCATAAACATAGGCATCCTGCTTACTGAAGTCACAATCAATCCCTTTATCCTTCGCCGTTTGTTCAACGAATTGAATAGCGGAAGTGTGCGATTCATAATAGAGCTTCGCCTTTTCTTCACCAAAATGGGCTATTAATTCGTCATATTTTAATCCATGTTGTGCGGTAAGCTTAGCCGTTGTATGACCGGTTGTCCCATTTAACACGCCACCAGCTTCAATGATGGCTACCTTTAATCCTTCTTTGGATAGTAAATAGGCTGTGGTGATTCCTGTAATTCCCGCACCAACTATTGCTACATCCACAGTTATATCCTCTTGTAATTTATCGAAGCTTGGCAATTCCGTTTCACGCCAATAGGTTCTTGGGAATTTGTTATTTCCTTCTGCTTTGTTCATTTGTGTTCCCCTCCAGGTTTGATAGTCACATGATTAATTTTGCCAACTATGCAAAAATCATGTGAGTTTGGTAATTAATTAGCAAAAATATTTTCCAAATAAATTTTGATTGACGAAATAAAAACGGATTGATATTTTTTATAGATAAATACTATTTTTGGAAAGTAAAGAGGGTGTTCGTATGGGGAACCATTTTGAGACTGAAATACTGCATGGTGTGAAAAAAAGTGAGAAGAAAATTAGAAGCAAGGTAACACCAATTTATCAAACCTCTGCTTTCGCCTTTACTGATCTTGATGAGTTAGAAGGATTTTATCAAGGTAATGGTCAGTACCTTTATTCACGGGTGGGAAACCCCAATACCGATGAGTTGGCCGATGCGGTAGCTAAGCTAGAAGAGGCTCCTGCAGGTGTGACGGCATCTTCAGGATTATCAGCTATTTTGGCAGGAGTGTTAGCAGTCGTTAAAAATGGAGATCACATTATTGCGGCGGATGATTTATATGGCGGTAGCTTTCATATGCTTAAAGAGGAGTTAAACCATTTTGGCATTGAAACTTCCTTTATCTCGTTTAACAATCTAGGCGAAGTTGAGAAGGAGATAAAAGCAAATACGAAGCTTTTGTATACTGAATCAATCACCAATCCATTGTTAAGGGTGGAAGATCTAGCGGGTGTGGTTAAGCTAGCCAGGAAACATAATTTAGTAACGCTAGTTGATAATACCTTTGCGACACCGTATCATTGTCAGCCATACCCAATCGGGGTAGACTTGGTTGTTCATAGTGCCACAAAATATATAGGGGGGCATAGCGATGTTACGGCGGGAGTCCTTACGGGTAGAGCTGATCTTGTAGACAATGCACGCAAAAAAGTGGTGAATCTTGGGGCAAATGTTAGCCCATTTGAAGCATGGTTAACATGCCGTGGTTTAAAAACACTTGCATTGAGGATGAAGGCTCAATCAAGTAATGCGAGACAATTAGCGGAAGCTTTTAGTAATAACAGCTTTGTTGAAAAAGTGTATTATCCTTTTGAACAGGATCGTAATGGCTACGGGGCAATGGTCTCTATAGAGCTTTCTAAAAAGGTGGATGTAAATCAGTTTTTCCGGTCATTGGGTTGGGTGAAGCTTGCACCAACACTTGCCGGAGTTGAAACAACCGTTTCCCATCCCTTGACCACCTCCCACCGTGCCCTACCTAAAGAAGCAAATGATGCATTAGGGATTACGAAAGAGGTTGTCAGGATATCGGTTGGAATCGAGCATGCAGAGGATATCATTTTACAATTTAAGCAAGCAATTGAAAAATCACTCGTATAATACAGTAAAAGAACCCTGAAACTTTTCGGGGTTCTTTTGTTTGGAAGAGCTTATTAATGGAAATCATCGTGTTCCGTTTTAATGGGATCAATTCTTTTTGAGTCTTCTGAAGGAAGTGCACCGCGTAAAAAATAAATAAATACTCCGCAAACAAGCCCAAGGATAATGATAAAACCAATTAAAGTAACATACATTCCAGCCATCCCCATTCCCCCTTTTTAAACTATATGCACTAGGGAAGTTAAATACATATAGAAACTTACCTGCCACTTTTCAAAATTATTTTCAGTTGTCTGTATATTTTAGTTGAAAAATCTAAAATATATATCGGAGGAGGCGTAAAAATGAAAAAATCTTTTTGGTTAAGTTTCATTCTTTTGTTATCACTTATTAGCATTCCGAGTGTTTCATTTGCCCAGCAAATTTACACAGTCCAGCCAGGGGATTCCCTTTGGAAAATTGCTGTCCGCTATCAAGTTGGAATTTCTGAGATTATCGCAGCAAACCCGCAATTTAGAAATCCTAATTTGATTTACCCAGGCGACAAGGTAACCATTCCTAATTTTGATGCTACAAAGAGTATTGAGAGTCAAGTGGTACAATTAACAAATCAAGAGCGCGCCAAGCATGGCCTTAAGCCATTAACCCAGGATTGGGAACTTTCAAGGGTTGCACGTTATAAATCGATGGATATGAGAGATAAAAATTACTTCTCTCATGATAGTCCTACTTATGGCAGTCCATTTACAATGATGAAGAATTTTGGGATTTCATACCGTGCAGCGGCAGAAAATATTGCGGCAGGACAAACAACCGCACAAGAGGTTGTTAACGCTTGGATGAATAGCCCAGGACATCGTGCCAATATTTTAAATGGTACCTATACTTATATTGGTGTTGGTTACGCAAAAGGTGGAACACAAAGATATTATTGGACACAAATGTTTATTTCTAAATAGAGAAAAGGGTCAGTTCCCAACACGGGAACTGACCCTTTCTACGTCTTAAGGCTGATTTGAAAATCAAGCTCAGGCTCAATTATCTGAAGTGAAAATAAAGGGTAAGATTAAATCAAGATAAAGAAAGGAGAAAACAAAATGAAAAAATTTGGTTTAGTTATCGCAGGCGGGATTGCAGCAATCATATTGCTTTCAAGCATAGGTCCGATGATTGGGTTGCTTGTTGGAATGGCCATTCTGTACTTCATCTTTAAACAGTTTTTAAAGGCTGATACAACAGGAGGGAAAATTGCATTAGGTGTCATCGGACTAATCGTACTCATGTCAACCATAAATAATGCACCAGCTATTATCGGTGTAGTTGCTGCCTATATCCTCTATCTTGTCTATAAAAACTGGAATAGCAGTAAACGTAATACGGTAAAAGAAGAGTCAGACCCATTTGTAAACTTCGAAAAGCAATGGAACGAATTAAAAAATTCATAATCATAAGGGAGAGAGAAAAATGACAAACCTTTTTACAAGAATTAAAGAAACAATTACAGCTGATTTACACGAGGCACTTGATCAAAAAGAAAAACAAAATCCGATTACCCTTCTTAATCAATACCTGCGTCAGTGCGAGCAAGAAACCGAAAAGGTAAGAACGCTTATCGAACGTCAGTATAAGCTGAAAACAGAATTTACAAGGGAACATCAGCAAGCAATTGAACTGGCTGGTAAACGAAAGTACCAAGCTGAGATAGCTGCTAAAGCAGGGGAAGTGGAACTATCTCAATTTGCTTCTACTGAATATGAACAATATTCAGCCCGTGCCCAGCGGATCGGTGCTTCCTTAGAAGAGATTAGTAAACAGCTTGGAGAACTTGAAAGAAAGTACGAGGAAATGAAGCATAAGTTAAAAGATATGCATATTCGCCGTATGGAGATAATGGGCCGTGAAAATGTAACACGGGCGAATCATCGTATGAATCAAGTTTTAGATTCTACTACTGATAAAGCAACATCCCGTTTTACAGAAATCGAAAATTATATAGAAGGTTTAGAGCATCAAGTAAACAGTTCTTATTACCGCAATACGATTGATGCAAGAATTGCACAATTAGAAAAACAAGCAAAATTGGAAGAAAGCAAGTCCATTTTATAGCGGAAACATGGTATTCTAGAAAGGCGTAGATTGTCTGCGCCTTTTGCCCAATTCATGCATTAGAAATAAATAAAGAGGGAGGGTGGGCCATATGTTAAAAAATGTAAAAGATGATTATTCTGGATGGCTGGTAATAGGTGGGTTAGCTGTTCTTCTGCTTGAAATTTTATTTTTCAACAGCGGTCTAATATTCTCCCTGTTTTTTTCTGGCATGCTAATCTATTTAGGTCGGCGAAAGTCTGGCCGGAAAAGTGGAAGGTTCCTGTTCTTTACTGGGATTATCTTCCTATTAATCAGTGTTTTCAGTATGATGACATTTAAATTTTTATTACTTGCAATTTTACTACACTTTATCATTCAATACTCAAACTCAAAAAAGAAACCACATAAACTTTCACTTGAAATTAAAGAGACGGACCAAACACCACAGGAGGAGACTCTTGTTGTAAGTAAGCCGCTTTTTGAAAATATATTGATTGGGGGACAGAAAACCCCGTCTGCTGTCTATGAATGGAATGATATTAACATTCAATCAGGAATTGGCGATACCATCATTGACCTCAGCTATACCGTACTTCCTAAAGGGGAAACTGTCATTTTTATACGCAACATCATTGGTAATATTCAAATACAAATCCCATATGAGATCGAAGTAAGTGTGCACCACTCTTGTATTGTCGGTTCAACAACGGTATTAGAGAACCATCAATCACGAATATTCAACCAAGTCTTCCATCTTAAAACGGCAGGATATGACGGAGCAGAGCAAAAGGTGAAAATCTTTTCTTCACTGCTAGTTGGGAATTTAGAGGTGACTAGGATATGAGTACCATCCAAAGGCAGATTGTTTGGAATATCGGCTTTTCGGTCCTCATTGCACTGGCTATCTCTACAACTTTTATTTTGGTTTTTCCTCTATCGAATTGGGGGGAATTGTGGAATCAGCATTTTATGGATATCCCGTTTGTAATCTTCATTCCAGCGTTTAGCATTGCACTTGGAATTGTATTTGGAATCATTTCAGGTGTGTTCTGGAGGCGGCAATTAACGGATGTAGAGTATTCGCTAAACCAGCTTGAGCAGGGTAGACAAGCACGTCCAGAGGGGAAACTTGCAATAACCGAGATGCAAAATATTTCTGAACGGATTGAGAAGATTGGAAAACAAATGTCTGAACAAGCTAAGCTATCCCAGCGGCTAGCAACAGAAAAAGTCGAGGATCAAGAAGTTATTATTCAAGAGATTATCTCACAGGAACGTAATCGGCTAGCTAGAGAATTACATGACTCCGTTAGTCAGCAATTATTTGGAGCATCGATGATGATGTCAGCCATTAATGAAATGCGAGACCAATCAGAGGAAACCTATGAAGCGAAGCAATTAAGAATGGTTGAAGAAATGATCCATCAATCACAGCTTGAAATGAGGGCACTACTCCTTCATTTACGTCCAGTTGCCCTGAAGAATAAATCGCTCAAAGAAGGAATTGAAGAGCTGTTAATGGAATTAACTCAAAAGGTAACAATGGAAATAAAATGGAAGGTAGAGGATTTTCCACTAGATAAAGGGATTGAAGACCATTTATTTCGTATACTTCAGGAATCTGTTTCAAATACCCTCCGACATTCTAAGGCGAGCATTCTTGAGGTCCTACTGGTAAAAAGAGATAACCTTGTGATCTTAAGGATTGTTGACGATGGAATTGGGTTTGAAGTAGAGAGTATGAAAGCAGGTTCATACGGCATGCAAAATATGCATGAGCGCGCAGTCGAGGTCGGTGGCACATTAAAGGTGATTAGCTTGAAAAATAAAGGAACCAGGCTAGAAGTAAAGGTTCCAGTGATGATAAATGGGGATGGTGTAAATGATTAGAGTAGTATTTGTGGATGACCATGAAATGGTACGTATTGGCGTTTCTGCATATTTATCGGCACAACCTGACATTCAAGTCGTCGGTGAGGCAGCGGACGGTAAGAAAGGTGTGGAATTAGCACTTGAACTTCGTCCGGATATCATATTAATGGATTTAGTGATGAAGGAAATGGACGGCATCGAAGCAACTAGAAAGATTATTGAACAATGGCCAGAAGCCAAGGTTATCATTGTCACAAGCTTTTTAGATGATGAGAAGGTCTACCCCGCATTAGAAGCAGGAGCCACCAGCTATATGCTAAAAACATCAAAAGCAGGTGAAATTGCTAATGCAGTGCGTGCTACATACCATGGTCAGTCGGTATTGGAACCTGAGGTAACGGGAAAAATGATGGTGAAAATGCGTCAAAAGAATCAACACCTACCACATGAAGAACTCACGAATCGCGAAATGGAAATATTATTATTAATGGCTCAGGGAAAAACCAACCAAGACATTGCCGATGAACTATTCATTGCCTTAAAAACCGTAAAAACACATGTTAGCAATATATTAAGCAAGCTAGACGTCCAAGACCGTACACAAGCAGTCATCTACGCCTTCAAACACTCATTAATAAAGTAATCTACAAGAAAAGGACTTAAATAGTCCTTTTTATTTTGAAATTTAATCATGTATGTTGATTGGAACGGAAAGCGATGTGCCCTGAGCTCCAATCAACAAAGAGCAATATTAAGCAATTATTTTTATAAATCTCCCTACTATTCTGAGGACTTGTCTCATACCATATTAAAAGCGAGAAAGGGTAAAGGGGAGTATCGTATGGCAATATTTTATAAGGGGATTTTATTTTTAGCAGCGTCTGCATTCTTAGGTGAAGGCGTTGAACTACTAATAAATATGATAGTTGCTAAAGAGTTAGGTAGTCATGGACTGGGATTATATATGTCCATTCTTCCAACGATTTATTTAATTGTGCTGCTTTCGAGCTTTGAACTGCCCGTTTCTATTTCAAAGTTTGTTGCTGAAAAGGAAGAAAAGTTTCATCGAAATATCCTTTACCATGCGATCACGATTACCATCATTTTTACGAGTATTCTTTTAGTTGTAGCTACAGTTATTCTCCCGTTCATTCCAGTATTCAATGGATATCACCCTTATACAAGATGGATTGTTATTCTACTAATTCCTGTAATGTCCTTTACAGCCGTTGCCCGTGGCTATTTTATGGGAAGGCATCAAATGGGAAAAATTGCTGTTGCTAATTTTTTGCGAAAATCAGTACAGCTTATATTGCTGTTTGTCTTATTTCGCTTCATTCAATTTGACCCCGAGACATCGGTTTTAATAGCGATTGCTACCTTTATCGGTAGTGAAATTGCTGTTTTTATTTACCTTATCTATACGTTTATTTTCCAATTTCAACAAATGAGACGCTTGCCGTTTTCAAATTTAAACCGAAAGTATGTCCGTAAAAATTTAATGGCAGTCTCCGTCCCAACAACTGCCTTGCGTCTATTCTCGGCCTTTACCGGGGCCATTCAACCCTTCTTAATTAAGGCAGCCTTAGTTCAATCAGGAATGAGTGATACAATCGCAACAGAACATTATGGGATGTTAATGGGTGTTGCAGTGGCAATAGGTTTCTTCCCAGCCTTTATCGCACATTCCTTAATGATTGTCCTAATTCCCGCCGTTTCTAAGATCTATTCTGAAAAAGATTATTTGAGTTTGCAAAAAATGCTGTCCCAAGTGATGAAACTTACCTTTCTGTACGGAGTTCCAGCGGTAGTAATCTTTTATATTTTTGCCCGACCACTATCTTCCTTATTCTTTGAGTCATCCATTGCTGCCGTTTATTTACAAATGCTTTGGCCGTTCTTTCTTTTTCACTTTTTTGTGATGCCCTTGCAGGCGTTTTTATTCGGTCTAGGGCTGATTAAGGACACATTTATACACGCAATTTGGTCAACGGCCGTTTCTTTTGCAATTGTTCTCATTTTAGCTAAAATGCCTGAATGGAGAATGGAAGGGGTCATCATTGCGATGAATACTGGGTCGGTATTGTTGGCATTGATGCATTATTTAAGTGTTTGCAAGAAAATAGGGGTGTCAATTTTTATGAAAAAGGGTCTTATTCATAAAAATAACTAAATAACAGAAGTTTAGCTTTTTACTGTAGGGGTTAGGCATTATTTTTCGTCTATTAATATATAAATGTTTATTTTAGAAAGAAGGATGGGTTAAGAATGTGGGAGAGTTGTACAAATTCATTTGATGAAATGGTTAAAGAAAATGGGAAATACATTTTTAACTATATATTGTCAATGGTTAGGCATAAGGAACTGGCAGAAGATTTGTATCAAGAGGCATTATTATCAGCCTATTTGGCGTTTTCATCAATGAAAGAACCAACAAAAGTCAAAAGTTGGTTCTATACGATTGCAGGGAATAAATGCCGTGATTATTGGCGTAAGGAAAATAAATCAAAGCAATTTTGGAGGGAAGAGGTGTATTCCTATACTTCATCCATTGAATATGTCCAGCAGCTCCCGGAAGAAGAAGTTCTACATAAGTGTTCTACGGAGGAAATGGCAGAAACGGTAAAAACTTTACCGGAAATATACCAATATCCTATCTTTCAATACTATTACCATGACCTCACATTAATCGAAATCTCGCGCAAAAGTGATTTGCCAATTTCGACAGTAAAGACACGAATGAAACGAGCAAAAGAACGTCTCCGTCCTAAACTTCAATCGTTAGCATAAGAAAAACGGACCAGTAACGGTCCGTTTTTAAGTTATCGGGAAACTCTCGGTAGCCTCTTTTTTTTTAAAACTTTAAGAATTCACTGAACTAATATATATATTGTAAAATTATTATTTATATTCTTTTCAACATGTCTGTTGATTTGCGCTCCAGGCACTTCGCTTTCCGAGGGCGTGCCGGGGAGCCTCCTCGGCGCATTGCGCCTGTGGGGTCTCACCAGCCCCGTACTCCCGCAGGAGTCTCGTGCCTTTCGCGCAAATCAACAGAGTTATAAAGTCAATAATGAACGGCTTTTGACGTAACCAAAACTATGTTTTTACAAAGAGTTTCTAAAATATTATGACTTGGAATAACACCTTTCCTTTTGTTCTTCCAAAAAATGACGTGTCACTCCTTTTTACCATATTTTTGGAACGTGTACATTGAGAATGAAGTGTGCAGTTTTCCTATTTCTTCGAATTTGATCTATAAACATAGCTGGTTCCGTTATGAATGAGAAAGTATGAGAGGATAAGTTGGTTGGTAAAACAGGTGGAGATACAGCTTGGGGCGAGAGAGATACGAAGTTGATTGACGATCATTCCTTCTCGTTTTAAAACAAAATTGTCAAAGGAAAACGACCGTTTGATTATAATTTTAAGTAGTTGGCTTTAATCGTATATTAGTATAGCTTTTTCATTTGATATAACTTTGCTAATTATGGAAAATATCCAAAATTAATACCAATAAATAGCATAGCAATAGCAATGTGACAATGACTATCGTCAATGCATGATATATGGTGCTAATTCTACTTCAAATCTCATTGTTGTTTAACATAAACTCAAGATAAACACAGTATTTGTAATTTTATGTTAAAATAACTCTATATATTTTTGAAAATTTTTAATAGAAAAAAATCAATGGTTTACTTACCAAATTAGGAGAGATGAAAAATGAATAGTTTTAAAAATAGAAGCACTTATTTTGATAATGCTATTAGGGAATTTGAATCTTCTGATTTAGTGGAAGGTATTGTTCAATTAGGCTCTGGGGTAATTGGGTACAAAGATGAACACTCTGATATTGATTTAATGGTTGCTACCTCAAAAATTGAGAATGCAGAATCTACAAGAGATTTCATTCGAGATTCGCTAAAAAAGTTTAATCCAGCCTACATCAAAGAGAAACAGTTTAGCAAAGACATCTTTCTTGAAATTGCATTTATGGAAAATGGACTCGAATTTAATGTATCGATAGTTCCAAGAGAATTTTTATCAGTAAAATCTCCTTTATGGAAAGTAATAGTCGATAAATCTGGTTTAGTTACAGAGAAAATGAATACTGAAAATGATCACTTTCTAAACAAACATGTAAAGTACAATGTTGGTATTGATGTGCCATTTGAGTTTGTTTATTGTTCATTATCATTAGAGAAGGAATTGAAGAGGAATAACTTAATCTATGCACTAAAGTTGCTTGAGGAAATGGGGGACTATACCTTAATTGTACAAGTATTAAATGAGGACAAAAAACTTCATCAGTTTAAAGCATACGAAACATTAAACCCTTCTTTTGTTAAAGCCTACCTTTCAACATTTACAAAAGACGCTACTGCCGAGAATTTAAGAGTATCCGCTGAGATGTTGAAAGAATTGTTTGTAAGCACATTGAAACAAAGTTCTATTTTCTCTATGGATAGTGATTTAGAGCAACTTTTGAATAAGTCTAAAATGACAAATATAGCTTAATGTAAAAATGCTTGGTTATCCAAGCGTTTTTTTGGTTTTTCTCCAAGTTGTCGGAACTACTTAATAGTAGAGCTGTAACCGCTAAAATAAAGTAGACAGTTTTTACTCATTTCCACTGAACACTATTTGTTCAATCAATTCTTCCTGTAAACTAGTATTATCTGTTTTTGGGAGGAAGTCTATGGAGGAAAAACGATTGTTATATATAGAGGTCCATCAGTTGAAGAAACAAGGTTTTAGAATTAGTCAGATTGCCAACAGAACAAGGTTATCGAGAACGACAGTCTATAAATATTTGGATTTAGACTTTGAAGAGGCTATAGAAGAATTTGATGTGACAAGCAGGAAGAAGAAGCTCGATAAATACCAAGATTGGATCGTCAATTGGTTAAAAGAATACCCTACTTTGAGTGGTGCGCAAATATTTGATTGGTTACAGGAAAAATTTCCGGAAATCGATGTAGGTGAGAGCACTGTTCGGCGTTACGTAAATGAGATGCGGGACATCTACAACATCGAAAAAAAGGAGACAACACGTGATTATGATTCGGTAGAAGAGTTGCCCTTCGGTCAGCAGCTACAAGTGGATTGGGGACAGACGATTCAAAAGACAGTGGAAGGAAAAGATGTAAAGTTATATTTTATTGCTTTTGTCCTGGCTAACTCTCGTCACAAATATAAATGGTGGCTCAATCGCCCCTTTACCACAGATGACACGATACGTTTTCATGAGCAGGCGTTTGAATTCTACGGTGGAATACCAGAAGAAATCGTATATGATCAAGACAATCTGATCGCAGTAAGTGAGAATGCAGGTGACCTGCTTTTGACTACAGCTTTTCAACAATATGTCCGACAGCGAAAGTTTCGAATCTACCTATGCAAGAAAGCCGATCCTGAATCTAAAGGGAAAGTGGAGAATGTCGTGAAGTATGTGAAGAACAATTTCGCTAAAAATCGCATCTACTCAAATTTAGAGGACTGGAACGAAAAGGGATTGAAATGGCTTGAGAGGACTGGAAACTATAAAGTTCATAACACAACAAAAAAGAGACCGTTCGAAGTGTTCCTCCTGGAAAAGCAACACTTGCGAAAAGTCTCTGGCCTGCTTTCATCTGAAAGCAACTATACAGAAAGTATAACAAGGAATGTCCGCAAGGACAATACAATCCATTATCTATCTAACCGCTATTCAGTGCCTCTCGGCACATACACTAAACTGGCTCTTGTAAAATTACAGGTTTCTAATGGTTTTTTAAAAGTATGTGATCCTTCCACAGGAGAAATCATTCAACAGCATAATGTCTCCGCAGAGAAAGGAAAACTGATTAAAGACCGTGGACATTCACGTGAGCGTTCTAAGTCGCTCGATATGTTGAAACAGGAAGTGCTCGGTCTTCTACAGCATGAGAAGGCAGCGGAATTTATTCAAAGAATAGATAAGGAATATGTGAGATATCGCCGGGACCAATACGTCATCCTCAAAAAAACGGCTCAACTTCATCCTTCTTGGATACATATTGCGCTTGAAAAATGCATTGAAGAAAACCTATTTAGTGCTAACTCATTTCGAGATGTTGTGAATTTTTTAGTGAGGACAGGTATTGAAAATCCCTTGTCCCAAGAGGCGGTCGAAAAACCACTAGTTGAAATCGCAGTTGCGACTAGGGATATGGATGCCTACCTACAATTGATGGGGGGCAAAAAAGAATGAGTAAGAGCGTAACAGAAATTCAACAATCCTTTCGCCAGCTTCGTTTAGTAGAGACGGCGGAGGGGCTTCCTGAACTTCTGCGAAAAGCCGAGCAGAACTCCTGGACCTATCTGGAATTCATTGAGAATATGACAGATTCTGAGATTAAGAAACGAGAAGAGAAAAGTATTGAAAAACGATTAAATTGGGCCAGGTTTCCCTACTATCGTCCGTTACACATGTTTCAAATCGAAGAACAAGATGCATTGACGGAACGTCAGTTAAAACAGTTGCGAGAGTACGAATGGCTTGAACAGAACTATAATTTAATTCTTTTAGGACCCCCAGGTGCAGGTAAGACATTACTTTCAGTGGGTTTAGGAATCGAAGCAATCCAGAAAGGATTTCAAGTAAGTTTTGTGACCATGGGTGAACTGATCCATCTATTAAAGACTGAAGAATACGTAAACAAGGCGAAAATCCAATTGAAGCGCTTACGCGCTTCAGATCTCGTCATCATCGATGACATCATGTATATGGCCATGGATCAGCGTGAGGCCACCCTGTTTTTCCAATTAATCCATCAACTTTACGAGCAGAGTTCTTTGATACTGACATCAAATAGAAGTCCTGAAGAATGGACTGAAATCGTAGGAAATCAAGGTATGATGACAGCAATCTTAGATAGACTACTGCACCGTGTCGAGGTCGTTCACATGAACAACGAAAGTTACCGTCTGAAGAATCAACAAAAAATCTTTAAAGAATAAAAAGTGTTCACTGTTAATGAGCAAAATATGTTCAATTGGGGTTGACGGTTACAAGAGCCAGTCCTTGGATTAAAATTTTAAGCAAAATTTTAAAGGAGATTGTGAAATTACATACTTAAAGTAACGGGCAGTAATCTTTAATAAGAAATTGGGAATTTAAAGAAAAATTTTAATTGTAGGAGGTTATTATATGAAGAAAAAATTAGTCATAGCAATTCTATTATTAATAGTAATTATTGTTATATCTTTTTATGTTTTTCAGTATTTGAGAAGCAATATTCATTCAGAACTATTATCAGATTTAGAAGGAACGATTTATTATACTGAAAGAGTGGAGGGGGTACTCACGCTATTCAAATCAGATGCCACACAAGAGAATAAAACATTAATATATAGCCATAAAGGGAAAGGAAAGGATAGTTACGGAGATTATAATGATAATATTTTAGATTTTTATTATGACAAAATAAGTAAAACCATTTACTTTATAGCTATGAGTAACGGTTCTTGGAGTTTATTTTCCTTAAAAGAAGGAGATAAACCG
>JAQSXG010000559.1 GCA_029256785.1 Neobacillus sp. | reverse complement strand
CATTTAAACTATGAGCAAGATGCCATGCAATTGCTTCCCCTTCGCGATCAGGGTCAGCCGCGAGATATATTTTCTTGGCTTTTTTTGCTGCTGTTTTTAATTCCTTTAGAACAGGGCCTTTACCACGAATCGTAATATACTTTGGTTCAAAGTTATTTTCTTTATAGACCCCCATTTGGCTCCTTGGTAGGTCACGAACATGCCCCATTGATGCTTTAACTTTATATTTCTTACCTAAATATCGTTCAATTGTTTTCGCTTTTGCTGGCGATTCAACAATCACTAAAAATTCTGACATTCAAAAGTCCTCCTTAGAGGGATATAAGAAGTGTCGAAGTACCCGGAAGCCGGCAATGCCTGTTCCCTAGCGACTTACAATTTGAGAAGATTTCCTAATTCCAATTCAACAAACTCGGACCGGAGAAAATACTTTACAAAAATGACTTATCCCAAATTTTTTCTTGTTATAGTTGTGTTAACCATACTAATTTTTATTTTCGGTGAAATTACTAATAATTTTTATACAATAATTTTGTATTTGTCAACAATCAAAGGTTTTGAGAAACCTAATTTCACTTTTTATGATAATATTACTCCAAATTATGCAAAGTTACTCATTACTTTTTTTTCGATTATCTGTTGGAAAATGTATAACATATTTAAATTTATTTCAACCTTTTTTAGCTAAATTCTCCATTTTAGTGAAAAAAACCTGCAGAAAACAGTAATTTACGGATTAATTTGTTGTTTTTCAACTTAGTTATAATCTAATCTCTTCTAAAATATCCTCCGCACTAGTAACTAGCTTTGCCCCTTGCTGTATTAAGTCATTTGTTCCAGACGAAAAGGGATTTAGTATACTTCCAGGTAACGAAAATACCTCTCGACCTTCGTTCACAGCATAGTTTGCCGTAATCAGAGATCCGCTTTTTCGTTTTGCTTCTATTATAAATGTTCCTATTGAAAGACCGCTGATAATTCTATTTCTAGCAGGAAAATGCCATCTTAATGGTTTTGTATCTGGGGGATATTCGGAGATAATTAGCTGTGTTTTCATCATTTCTAACGCAAGGTCCATATTTCCTTTAGGATAGATATGGTACAATCCACCGGCGATTACCGCAATGGTTTTTCCGCCATTTTTTATGGTATTTTCATGAACGAGAGAATCAATTCCTTTTGCTAATCCACTGACTGTGAGTACTCCATGTTTGATTAACCCAGGTAATATCATACGGATAGCACTTTTACCATATTGAGTCGCTTGACGTGATCCCACCACTGCCAACTTAGACTCTTTAGCGAGTAGCGATATATCGCCTTTTGCAAACAGTATCCATGGTGGTTGATAAATTTCTTTTAATAACGCAGGGTATTCTTTATCAAATATAGTAATTACTTTGATCCCATTTCTGTCATATTGTTGAATTTGTTTTTTGATGATTTCCGTATGAGGTAAAATGGATGGCTCCTCTTTCAAGCGGGGCAGATTGTCGGATTCTTGGAAGAATAAATTTTGTTGAATGAAATTGGGATGGTTATGATTAATCTCAAGAAGTTCGGGGTCCTTTTTTAAAATTTGATAGACCATTTTCCACGTTACCTCAGGATAATGAATTAATGAAATAAGCTTTTCCTTAAAAGCATCCATAATAAACCTCCATTTTTTTATAGAAGAAATAGCCCCTTAGAATAAAGGGACTATTTCAAATTGAAAAGGATTTTTCTTAGTGTGTTTTACATTTTTCGTATAATCCTTGTTCTTTCAATGCTTCGATTAATGTTTCACCCATAACGGATGGTGTATCTGCCACTTTGATTCCGCATTCGTTCATGACGCGAATTTTTTCATCAGCAGTACCTTTACCACCTGAAATAATTGCACCAGCATGGCCCATACGTTTCCCTGGAGGGGCAGTTCGTCCCCCGATAAAGCCGACAACAGGCTTAGTCATGTTAGCCTTAACCCACTCAGCCGCTTCTTCCTCAGCTGTACCGCCGATTTCACCAATCATGATAACTGCATATGTCTCTGGATCTTCATTAAAGGCCTGTAATACATCGATGAAGTTCGTTCCGTTAACTGGGTCTCCGCCAATACCTACCGCAGTTGTTTTACCGATCCCAGCTTGTGTTAATTGATGTACTGCCTCATATGTTAATGTACCTGAACGTGAAACTACGCCAACATGCCCTTTTGTATGAATATATCCTGGCATAATACCAATCTTACACTCATCAGCTGTAATAACGCCTGGACAGTTAGGCCCAACTAATCGAGTCTTTTTGCCTTCCATATAACGTTTAACCTTCACCATATCTAACACAGGAATATGTTCAGTAATACAGATAGCTAATTCTAGTTCTGCATCAACCGCTTCAATAATGGCATCGGCTGCAAAAGGTGCAGGTACATAAATAACAGATGCATTTGCGCCAGTAGCTGCAACTGCTTCTTGAACTGTGTTATAAACTGGCACTCCTTCAACTTCCATTCCACCTTTACCAGGTGTAGTACCAGCAACAATTTGTGTACCATATTCCAACATTTGTTTTGTATGAAAAAGGGCAGTTGAACCCGTAATCCCTTGAACGATAACTTTCGTATCTTTATTAATAAAAATGCTCACGATAATTCCCCTTTCTTCGATCCTATTTCACTAATGAAACGATTTTTTGTGCTCCGTCAGCCATCGATTCAGCAGATGTGATAGCTAAACCAGACTCAGCAAGAATTTTCTTACCCAAATCAACATTTGTTCCTTCTAAACGAACAACAAGCGGTACGCTTAGTTGAACTTGCTTAGCTGCTTCAACTACACCCTCAGCAATGACATCACACTTCATAATTCCACCAAAGATATTGACAAAAATACCTTTTACGTTTGGATCTGAAAGGATAATTTTAAATGCTTCTGTTACTTTTTCAGCTGTAGCACCGCCCCCAACATCCAGGAAGTTAGCGGGATCTCCGCCGTAGTGCTTAACAATATCCATTGTTGCCATTGCTAATCCAGCACCATTAACCATACAGCCAATATTACCATCTAGAGAAATATAGCTTAAGTCATATTTAGAAGCTTCTATTTCTTTTGCATCTTCTTCTTCTAAATCACGGTATTCTAGAATATCTTTATGACGATACAATGCATTCGAATCAAAGTTTAACTTTGCGTCCAAAGCCATAACTTTCCCATCACCCGTCACTACAAGTGGGTTAATTTCTGCAATGGAACAGTCCTTTTCGATATAAGCATTATAAAGTCCCATCATAAACTTAACTGCTTGATTAACTAGTTCTTTAGGTATATTTATATTGAAAGCGATGCGGCGAGCTTGGTAAGGCATTAAACCAACAACCGGATCAATTTCTTCTTTAAAGATTTTTTCTGGAGTCTGTTCTGCAACTTCTTCAATTTCTGTTCCGCCTTCTTCAGAGGCCATTAATACCACACGGGAAGTT
>JAQSXG010000558.1 GCA_029256785.1 Neobacillus sp. | reverse complement strand
ATAGCATCTGTTATATCAACGTCTATAACCTTTGAACCCTCTCTAACAGCAGCTATATTACCTTTATCAATAGCATTCACAATAGCATCCGTATTCGTTGATTCTGCAATGTTATCAATATTTGTGTTTTTTAATGCACTTTCAAAATAATCATTCAACCAAAAGCTTATAGGTATTGGTTGTTCATCTTCATTCAGAAAATCCATGGCATAAGCTGAAGCAGAAATAGAATATGACATACTCTTAGATAATAAGGCTGCCAAAACAACATTCGAGTTAAGACCACTAACAAAACTCATATCAAAATTTATTCCTTTAATATAATCACCAAGAAGTGATTCATTTAATATTTGTGTGTTATAACTAATTCCAGATGGCATATACAATATTTTATAGCTTTGATTATATAGATCACTTAAGCCACTTAAATCATTTTTTTCCTGATGTATTAAAGCCTTATCAATTGTCCATGTATTCGTCGAAGTATTAGTTTGTAAAATAGATAATACGTATGAAAACTCAGGAAACAACAATGTAAATTTTTTATCATTATCATAGACTTCAATAATTGGCTTTGTAATCGACCCAACAACATAATACCTAGATGCATACGGATACATAGTATACCTTAGTAATACAACGTATGGATATGAAAACACCTCAGTTTCCAAAGGTATAGAGAGCCCTGTCTGTGCATTTACATATTCCATAATATCATTTTTTCCATCTTTATTAACATCACCTGCAACTAGAGAAGCATATCCATAATATGCCTTTATCATATCTACGATAACTTCTCTGATATGAACCGATAGAACACACTGTACAAAAGCAGCAGTAGAAATGGTATATTTAAACATGCTCTTAAGTTGACTTTGAGTTACAGCAGCAAGAGACAATCCTAATACAGTAGCATCATAGCTTTTATTTTTGATATTTTGCCACCAACTACTAAATGACGAATCAGATGCAGAACGCTGATTAAAATATGTATAAGCAAATGTTGTTAATTCATCTTTATTAGTGATATCCAGTTTCACACCTTGTGTAGTAGCTACAATGGCAACAACAGCCAATAGAAGAGCACCAACAGTTATAATTGGCAGAACAGCAGCGTCAGCACGTGCAGTAACAACCACATTAGAAATCACAAATACACAAAGGAAGATAGCAAAAAACCTTTTAAGCTTCTTTTTCATTTTACCTCCTATCGTTCATATCCATGAACACCCTATAAAGAAACATAGCAGCCATAATGACCGCTATGCAAACTAACATGTTATAATTTCTATCCTGATTCTGTAATACAAAACTGTAATATTCTTCAACACTCATATGTCCACCTTCCTATCGCCCAGGACCATTGATAACATAAACCGAACCAACTTTACAGTAACTCCAAACGCTATTGAAATAGGAACGGCAAGAGAGAGCAGAAGTGCAATAGTATCAATTATTGACTGATAGTTGAATGTTTCGGTCATCATAAACCCCCTCTTTCTGTTTTTCTCCAGATACAAATTTTCCTCTTTCAATTACGTAATATGTATCATACCTTTTATACATTTTTGGATCATGAATCCATACAAAATTCCTCTTTACCTTGCCTTTCAAATTAGTATCACTTGAATTATCACTATCAAGGCTATCCCTGTCGACAAGACTATTTTTCTGAATAAATCCTAAAAAATTGCTACAAACTACCACATTGCTAAATTGTTCTCTTAATGGTTTTGCCATTCGCCCAAACACCTGTGAAGTAGTGATAATATGTTTCCTTTGTTTCCTTTGCTGAGATATTTGGGTCATTGTATCCATATTGACATTTTTACTTTCAAGGCTGTTAAGATACAATTGAATTTCATCAACCAGAAATATGACACCATGTTCACCATTTGAATATTTCATAAAATCATCATTATCAAGAAAAGGATACACACGGTTTTCATCAAGATATATCTGATACATGATTTTATCTATCATAGTATTCTCAATCTTTAGGGTTACCAAGAAATTTATGTAAAGTGATTTTCCTTGCTTAAATTCATCAAATGTAACCACTGGATAATCAACTAGCATGAGATTAGTGCAAAGTTTAGCTTTAGGATATGATTCCAGTACCTTATAGACATAATTAACTGCACTTAAAGTCTTTCCCGTTCCCTGTGCACCAACGAAGCATAGGAGACCATCACCATCAAAATAGTCTGGATGTTCTTGCCGAAATTGTAACTTGTATTTTAAATATCGGAATATACTTCCTACAGACAGCTTTTCACTGCCACAATTATAAACCATTGCCATTTTTTCACCTCCAAGTGAAAACCCCTCGAACCGTAGTCCAAGGGGTTATGTACAGCTTAGAATCTTAATTTGCCTGTCTTGAATGCTCCAATGATACCATTCACAAGTTTACGTGAACCCCACCAGATAACAACAAAGGCAACACCAGCTCCAAGAACAGAAGCAATAACAGCGGTAATTTGACCAACAGAAAACGCTCCTGTTAAAGCACTCGTAACAGAGGAAAAATCTACTGTTGTTGAACCACCAGAAGCGAATACCGTACTACAAACACCCATAGCTCCAGTTGCCCCGAGTGAGAGAGAAGCAACCACCTTTTTAACATTTCTTTTCAGGAAATTTCCAATTCCTTTTTCTTGAGTCTGGACAACTAAATTCTCCATTTTGACTCCTCCTTTAATATTATTTTGTGTGATATGTTACATGGCTTTACCGCCTATGAACCTAAATCTTAGTAGTTAGGAGGTATTCCCAAATTGCGTGAATACCACCAACCGCAATTATTTTCTTATCGATATTTGTCAAGAAAAATAGAAAGTCACGATTTTTCTTGACAAACCGCCTAGTTTATTATTTAAGCTTTTTATCTGGTTCCTTATCAAGCTGTTTATCCGGTTCCGGCTGTTTTTCTAGTTCCTTTTCTGGTTCTTTTTCATTAAATGGAATTTCCGGCAATAACGGAGTTACGGACATAAGCTTAAAGTTAATTTTTGCACCGTATTTGTCAGTGCCAAGTGAAAAAGCTACAACAGCTTCAAGTTCATCAAATTTGTCGATTTGCAACTGATCAAAAATCATTTCTTGCCCATATTCTAAGAATATCTTTACAACCTCAGAACCTTGTAACAGATTTAAATTGTAAAACGTTTTGGAAGGGTCTTTTTTTCCAACAAATGAATCAATACCCAAATAAGTAAATTTCATGATTGCTTGCATAATCATTCATCCTTTCCGGCATTTATAGCCTTAAAACATTTATTTCATATAAACGTTTACGACAGTAGTAAACGTATATGTTCGCGAAACCAAATAGGTTAATGCGAATAGTTGAAAGACATAAAAATAACTATTCGCAAAACCTAAGTTTAACGAATAGTTATTGGCGATTTAATAATACTGTATGCTACGAACCCCTAAGCTGTTGTATATTTGTCGATTGAC